>CAYTDF010000087.1:8177-12187 GCA_964436365.1 uncultured bacterium
AACATCCATTACCGGGGGACGGTTCTCGAGATCGCTGTCAACGGAACTGGCAACATCGTCAAAGAGTTTCGTATCAACGGCCAAGACGTACAGAAACCGTTCTTGTCGAACACAGAGACAGGCGCGAAAAGAATCGAGATCGATATTCAGTGAGAACTGAAGAAAGACCGGTGAAAATGTACCCGAAGAAGACAGGATTCACACTTATCGAATTACTCATTGTGGTCGCGATTATCGGCATTCTGGCGGCGATTGCGGTGCCGAACTTTTTGAATGCCCAGATCCGCGCCAAGGTCGCACGGATGCAGTCCGATCATAAGGCCTTGCTCAACGCGATGATGATGTACCGAATCGATTGCCAGACGTTTCATCGGCACAGCCACGATCCAAATCAGAACGCGCCGCTGACGACACCGATCGCGTATATGAACATCTGGCCGACCGACGCGTTCGTCTCCAACGTTGTCGAGAAGCAGGGCGACCAGTATTACGAGAGGTCAATTCACTGGGAACCCATCTCCGGGTATGGCGATACGGCCAATGAGCAGAAGCTCATCCGCATCTATCCCGGCCTCGCCGGTTTTCTGACCAGTAACGGGCCTTCGAACTCGATTGGCGGTGGGAACGCGACCTGGACCACGAAGTACCACTGGACCTACGATGCCACGAATGGCCTTGTAAGCCCGGGCCTTATTCAGACATGGGTCACGGGACACCCGTATAACGATTATAAGTTTAGGGAATGAGTTTATTGTGAAAGAGAGTTGAAGTATGTTCGACCGTAAGAAGACGTCTCGACCGGCCCGTGCGCGAATTCTGAACGCCGGTGACCGTATCAACGTCGCGGTGATCGGTTGCGGAGGGATGGGGACCTGGCACGTGAAGCGCCTGGTGCAAAGGGCGGAAGAGAAGGGCGACATCCGGCTTGTCGCCATCTGCGATCTGTTCGAAAAGAACAAGGCTTTCGCTCAGGAGATCGCCGAGTTGCCGAATGAGGACGTCTACGGCCAATACGGCGAAATCCTCGACCGGCCGGATGTGGACGCTTGCTGGGTGGCGACCCCCGATCATTGGCACGCGCGGATCGCGATCGACGCCATGCGCGCGGGCAAAGATGTCTATCTCGAGAAACCGATGACCAAGACCATCGAAGAAGCGCGGGAGATTGTCCGTGTGGTCGAGGAGACCGGCGCGGTGTTACAAGTCGGTGTGCAAGGCACGACGAACGACCGTATCCGGCGTGCCCGGGGCGCGATTGCGTCTGGAGCCATCGGCAAAGTCGTCTGGAGTCAGAGCTCGTCTTCCCGCAACTACACCACTGGGGCGTGGAGTATGCCGGACGATCCGGATGCGACCGAGGCGGCGATTGACTGGGAAACCTGGTTAGGTTCCGCCCCGTACGTTCCGTTTGACCGCGACCGGTTTCTGCATTTCCGAAAGTACTGGGATTATTCGGGGGGGATCGCGACGGATCTCTTCTACCACAGGCTCAGCGAAATGTCGGCCATCTTGGGGCCGGAATTCCCCCATCGCGTAACCGGCACCGGCGGGACTTGGATACAGAAGGAAAGACGTGAGATTCCCGACACGTTCTTCGCGACCTTCGACTACCCGTCGGAACATTCAGTGATCCTAGCGGGCTCCATGGCCAACAGCCTGGGCATGCCGCGCTTGATTCGCGGCCACGAGGGAACTCTCAGCCTGGAGCATCCGGCGGGCATATCGATTGTGCCTGAACGGCTCTTTGCCGAACGTTTCCGCGAACGTCACGGCGCCGACGAACTGGTGATCCCCTCACAACACAGCGGACGTGATTCGGATAGCGATCGGGTGGAGCACTGCTCGCAGTTCCTGGAGTGCGTACGAACTCGTGCTCGCCCCCGAATGCCCGCATCGATGGGCTACCGGGTGATGGTCGGCATCGCCATGGCGGTGATGTCGTTCCGGCAGGGCAAGATGCTGTATTGGGACGCGAAGAAAGAGAAGGTCGTCGATAGCGATCCGGGGCTTGCCTAGGTTTGTTGGGCGAGCGCGTCAATCTCTTCCAGTTTGAAACGTGTGCTGACGATGTAGGGCTGCTCTCCTTCGGTGAAGTGTCCGTACGTCGTTGCCACGAACGTGCCATCGGGCAAACACTCCAAGCCGGGATACCCCGTATCTCCGCCCTTCTTGTTGTCGAGTAGCCGCACGCGGTACTGTCCCTCGCGGCCGTTCACGATATCTTCGTACGTGCCGACCCAGGCGACGAAATCGCCTCGCGTCGGTGAAACATGGGTTGTGTCGCGGAAGACGATCACGAGACGGCCATCCGGTGCGTATCAGCAGACGTGCCGGTCGCCGGTTAACGCTCCCTGCATCTCGACCGGATCCGTCCAGGTTGCACCTTCGTCGTTGGAGAAGATGACGAACGAGTTCTTCTTGCGGCTGTTCTCACGGAACAGCATAGCCAGCTGCGTGCCGTCGGGTGAGCGGACGACTCCCGGCTCGCATAAGTGGGCGGTCGGATGCTCGATCACGATCTCCGGATCGCTCCAGGTCAAGCCCCCATCTTGGGAGACGATTCCAAGCACCTTGAACTTGTTCGTACGTTTGTCGCTTCCGAACAAGAACCGGCCGTCATCGTGAAAGAACGCCCGATAGCGGCCGTCCCGCAGACGAATTACATCGCCCATGGTCACGATCCCCCCGAAGCTGCCGATGGATTCGAGCGGCGTCCACGTTCTTCCGTCGTCCTCGGAGACGGCCATGCGGACCGGGTAGAGCCCCGAGAACATAATCAGGCGTTTCACACCCTGGGGATCGATTGTGCGGTGAAGGGTTGGGACCTCCTTCGAAGTCGCCCAGTTCTCTGGAACAGGCAGCCGATCCGACCATGTCAGCCCGCCGTCCGAACTGCGCTTCATAACGATCGCCCCACGGCTATGACCTTTTGGGTAGACCGCGATCATCGTCTTGTTGTCTTCGAGAAGCACCGTGGTTGGGTGGCCCAAATACTGGCCCGGTTCTCGATCCACCACGACCTGCCGATCTGTTTGGCCTGCCAGATCGAGCAGAGGAATGCTGTAGCCGCGCGATACTGGAGGACGAGCGCTGGCGGACAGGCTCAACGCTGTTACGAGGATGACAAGAAGAAGCGTGGATTGTGTGCGGTTTGAGACGTTCATTTCGGAGAGCTCCTAACGGTTATCGTCGAAACTGTACGTGCAAGCCGAAGGACGCTTGGAGGGGGCTAGTTGGGAACGACTTCTCGTTCGACGCCTCCACCGAACTCCTCCCGCAGATCTTCGGTAAGGAATCCCGTCATCTGGCTGGCGATGATGTCGCCATCCGAGCGTAGCCCGTTGGAAGCGTTGTAGGGCAGGGTGGGGAAGGCCTGGCGTGATTTGTCGGGTCCCCATCCCCAGACTTTCCAGATGCCATGTGCCGGATCGGGAATGCCTGGCTTCTTGCCGACATACAGATACCACGTCCAAGGCAGCCCGTCCCCGCGCCGCGCCGCGCCGGAGGTCTCTTTGACGACGAACGGATCGCGTGGGATTTCGGCCATGTAGGCGATGGGGGTTGTGAGCGGGCGCATGTTGAACATGGCCGACAGGTCGCTCCGGCCTGGGGGAACGAAGGGGGGAATGTTGTGGTCGAGTGCGTACATCTGAACGGTGTTCGCCAGGGATCGGATCTCGCTCATCGAACGCGATACGCGTGCACGGGTTTGCGCGTTCAGGAAATTCGGGACCGCAACCGCTGCCAAGATACCGATGATCGCGACAACGATCAGCAACTCGATAAGAGTGAACGCTCTCTGTTCTCGCATGAGTTTGGTAATGCCCCGGACATTGGCCATTCCGGCGAGGACGCCGCGTGGCTCGATATGAATATCCTCCGGAGAAACCAGAGGGCGTGGCACAAATGCCACACCATGAGGCTACACGGTCCGTGTGCGGTCGGAATGTGTGTCAGCCGCTCGAAGCGGATGATCTCCGTAACTTTCAGGATCGGAACAGCGTATCCCT
>CAYTDF010000088.1:0-12149 GCA_964436365.1 uncultured bacterium
GCCGAGCATTCTGTTCGGCGTTTCCATCCTGCTCCTGTGGGGGCTCGGCGCGATGCACGCGTATATCTACCGCGATCCGTACCGCTACCTCGAGAGTATCTTCTTCTTCTTCAAGATTTTTTCGGTCCACGCCGCCGTGGCTCACCTGCCTCTGCTGACGTTGATGGGCCTGCTTTGGCTCCTCGGTCTGGCGTTGGGCCGCCGGGGATTGCGCGCGTTGGCCGGAGATTCCGACGAGGCGATGCTGGATTGGCCAGTCGCGCTGAGCCTGGGTTGGGGCGCGCTGGCCTACGGTGTGACGCTGCTAACGTTTTGTGGGTGGCTTTCGCTGACGAGCCTGCTCGTCCTGCTGGCGGTTGTGGCGGCTGTAGCCCGTACGGAACTGCGGCTCGTGTTGCAGGCGTTGCCGGAATGCATGAAGTCCGCGGCTTCGGCCACCAAGGAGCATTGGCGACAGTCGAGCGGCTCTTCGAGACTCGTCACCGTGCTCGTGCTCTGGATCGTTCTGAATACGTTCTTATCGGCACTGATGCCACCGACCCAGTCGGACGGTCTGCGATATCACCTGACGGTTCCGAAAGCCAACCTCGAAGTCGGCGGTCTGGCCGACCTGCCGCATTTCTCGTTCTCGAAGTTCCCAATGACGCTGGAGATGCTGTTCACCATCCCGGTGGCGTTCGGGTTACCCGCGGGTGCGAAGGCGATCCATCTGGCGCACTTCGCGATCTGCCTGGGGCTCGTCGCGCGGCTATGCGGGCG
Source organism: uncultured bacterium (assembly GCA_964436365.1). Taxonomy (GTDB): domain Bacteria; phylum Hinthialibacterota; class Hinthialibacteria; order Hinthialibacterales; genus CAYTDF01. The sequence continues at coordinate 760 of CAYTDF010000088.1, forward strand.
CGGATTCGCGCGGCGCGCGGGGCCGGTGGTGCTGCTCACGGTGCCGTTCGTGCCGTTCTTGGCGACATGGACCTTCATCGAGTTGGGTCTGACAGCATATCTGCTGCTGGCTTGGTACGCCCTGCGCCGAGGTCTGCAAACGGACGGCCCCAGTCGCCAACATTGGCTGGCGGTCGCGGCCGTGGCCAGCGGTTTGGCATTGGGCTGTAAGTACACGTCGGCGATCAACCACGCCCTTCTGGGTTTGGCGGTTTTGCTGTGGCTCGACGGCGACCTGAAGACGCGAGTGCGGCAGTGGTTTGTTTTCGAGACGCTCGGCGCAATCGTCGCGTCACCCTGGTACATCAAGAACTGGATGCTGACGGGCAACCCGGTCTACCCGCTGGCGAAAGGCATTTTCGGCGCGCCCGGCTGGTCGGCTTTCGACAACGCGTTCTACTTCTATCACGCGGGCGAGAAGGGCTCGCTGAACGCGCTGGCGGATATGACCTGGTTCGAGCGAGCGCGGGACCTACTGACCCTGCCGTATCGTCTGACCTGCCCGGACGTGAATCTGGAGGGGTTCGGCGATTGGCCGACGGGTGTGCTCCTACTGGGGCTGTTGCCCGCCGTTCTCTACTCATTACGGGAGAGAACGGGAGACGGACGCTGGAGACGGATGGACTTCAGCTACGTGGCGATTCTGTTTCTCGCGTGGGCGTACACCTACCGCGACGTCCGTTTTCTCCTGCCGTGCTTCGCGATCCTTACACCGCATATCGCTACCGCGATCGGAGGATTCTGGAGATCGAGAACGTTCAGGATTACGATCGCCGCCGTGCTGTTGTCACAGTGCGTTTGGATGACGTCGATGTGGTGTAAGTGGGACCGCTATAGCCCTTGGCCAGTAGTGGGAGGAAATCCGCCGCTACGAGTCGACGTCGCGCTGAGCGATTATCCCAGCCCGGCAGACGCGTACCTCGCGGACGGTTGCTTCGACACGTTCAAATACTATCCGACGGCGCTCTGGATCGGTGAGAATCTGCCGAAAGATGCGGTGATCTATCTGCACGGCCTGCATACGGCGTTCTATATGCCGCGCCAGACAGTCTGGAGCGACTGGTTCGACACGGAACCGCTGACGGATGCCGCGCGGGAGGGCCGTAGCGCCCCGGAACTGGTCGAATGGCTGCGCGCACGGGGCGTGACGCACGTCGTGCACGCCTTTGGCATCATCACAGAATACAATCGCCAGCACGGCAACGACGGCTTTCCAGCGTATTACGATCTCTTCAGCCTCCCGGAGGCGCAGGGCTTGGCGGGTGTCGAGGCGCTACGGTCGCAGACGATCGTCCGGCTGCGCGACACGCAGGCCTGGCGGCAAGGAATGCGCGAGGTCCGCAATGAGATCGTCGTTCAGGCGCGCCGAGCAGGCACGAAGCAGTCCCTAGAGACTCTACTGAGCGAGGCGACGCTGAAAACAGTGTACGAAGACGAATTCACGGCGATTTGGGCGCTGCCAGAGGTGGGTGAGAACTAGTGAGGACGCGCCGAAGGAAATCAGTCTCCCGCAGGGGCGCGTTGACACCCGGGCGGCTTCCGGGTTACCGTCATTGTGACCGGCGGCATGCGTATCCGCCACGTTCTCAAATGACTATCAGTATCTCCCAAGAGTACTCTCCAGTTGGTGGATGCTGAACGCCCGGCCGACGGGGCACTTCGTGCGCCTTAGCGGAGGAACTTTCGAGAGACGCTCTAGACACGGGAAGGTAGAGTCATGGGCTCCAAGATCCGCCTGATATCGATCGCCATTGCGGCGCTGGTGGGAGCGGTCGTCGCGACGACCGTCATCCGAGACATGCGGCGGGGGAAGAACCTCTCCGAAGGCGAACGCCTGCTACAGACTCATCAACTCGACGACGCCTTGGCCGTGTACGAAGAGCTGTTCGAAGCCGATCCGAAAGATCCTGAAGCGATTTTGGGTCTGTGCGAAATCGACCGGCGGCGGGGCGCTTATGGGCGAGCGCGACAACGACTGGAACCGTTCATCAATAAGGCCACGCCCGATCCCCGATACCTGGAAGCGGCGGGCTGGGTTTATCTGGCCGATCAAGATACCGAGCAAGCCGCGGTCCTGTTCCGTCAAATGCAGGCACGTGACGCCACTTACTCGGGGCAGACGGCCCTGGGATTGGGCGCCGCCAGTCTGTCGGCAACCAGCGGTAGGACAAGCGCTCATCTGGAAGAGGCCGAGATTCAACTGAACCAGGCCGCTCGTTTGTTGCACGAGGATGGCCGCGTGGCCCTGTGGCAATCGCGGCTCCACCTGGCGCAAGGATACCCCAAACGCGCACTGGAAGCGGCCAACCGGAGTATCGAAGAGCTCACCCCCCCGGGAGACGGCTATCTGGCGCGAGGACAAGCCCAACTGGAGTTGGGGAAGGTGGACGAAGCGGCCGCCGATTTCACCCAGGCGCTGCAAGAGGGTGGCGAACCGTTGGCAACCAAGCGCTCGCTTGCCCAAGCCTCGTACCTACGAGGCGACATCGACCGCGCACTGAACGAACTGAAGGAACTCCCGCTCTATGACGATCCCCGGTCGGACGACGTGCGCATAGAGATCGCCCGCCTCTCGATTCTGCTCGGGAATTTCGAGGAAGCGAAACGGTCGCTTCAGGCCATGCGGCCCAACCAAGGAAAACCCATCGGGCAACTGTTACTGGTCGAGGTGCTGGCTCGCATGGGTGAAAGCGAACGAGCTTTGGATACGGCCACCACGCTTCGTAGGCGCATTTCGACCTTTGCCCCGGCCTCTCTGGAGGAGGCGAGGCTGCTAATGCAGTTGGACCGTTCGGACGAGGCGCGGTATGCACTCCAGACCGCTTTTGAGGCGGCTCCGGATCTCCCCGGGCCAACAGAGGGTCTGGGAACGTACTACTTGCTCGCGGGCCAGGCTCGGAACGCCGTGGACTATCTCGACGCCATCGCGGATCAGGATAGCGGCACCGCCTCGGCCATCCACAACTGTGTTCTGGCCTATCTGCTCACCGGCAACCAGAGCAGCGCAGTCAATCGTCTGAATCAGTTGCCCATCCAAGGGGTGCTGCAAGGATTGGTGCGTTGGACTATGGGGGAAGTCGATACCGCGTTGCGCGTGACCCTGGCGGCGTATCCCGAGGAAGACTGGCGGCAAGGCTGGTTGGCGGCGGAGATCCTGTTGCGCGACGGGCGTCCGAAAGAAGCGCTGGAGCGTTTGGCCCAGACAACCCCTCCGGAGTCGGCACAATGGACGATCGACCTGCTTCGAGCCGTGGGCTTGGCGGCAACCGGGAAGATTGAAGAAGCCGAGAAACGCTTCCGGACTCTCGCCGAAAAAGAGCGGATCGAGGATGCGAAAGCGGACGCGTGCGTGCTGGGACTGGCCTACTGCGCGTGGCTGAAGGGCGAAGCGGCCGAAGCCTCTGAGTTGTGGACGTCACTGGATGAACCTAGACGACCGTACAAGGACGAAGGGTTGCTGAATGCAAGGTGGCTGGACACGCTTGAAAACACGAGTTTGACCACCAAAGCGAACCCATCGGCAAAGAAGAGGCCGGGACCGCAGTGGTTGCGTCTGCAGATCAGCACCGAGAGCCACCCCACCCTCCAGCAGATCAAAGTGTTTCTGACGGAGTTTCCCCACCACGGCCCCGCGCTGGTTCAAGCGGCCCGACTTCTGGCGGAAAGCGGAGAGATCGATGCGGCACTAGAGAAGATTGAGGCGGCGATCGTCATCTCCCCCAACCGCCCGTCGTTGTACCGGTTCCAGGCGGTCTTACAGTGGCGGAAAGAAGATATCGACTCCGCGCGAGAATCTCTGCAGAGAGCGACACACCTGTCCGATGACAAAGGCTCAACCGCTGGCGACCTGGCACTGTTAGCGCTGCACGAGGGCAATATGAAGCGCGTCGAGAGCGAAGTGCTCGCACTACGGTCGAAGGATCGATCGGTTGAGGCGGACCGTCTCGAAGGGCTCGCGCTGGCGGCGCAGGGTCTGTGGGAGAAGGCGGACGCCCCGTTACAGGCGGCGCTCGAGCGCCTGCCCGCGGATGTGGAAGTGCTGATCGCCAGCGGAGTCTGCGCGGCGCAACTCGGCCGCACGGCGGATGCCGAGGTCCTCCTGCAAGACGCCATTCGGCTCGCCCCGTCGCGTGGGGACTGCCATGGACTCTTGGGACAGTTGTACGCTACACGCGGCCTCTATACCGAAGCGTATCAATCGTTGCAGACAGCGTTGCTCCTCAATCCCGACCAGTCGGAGGCGAAAAGAGTTGCGGAGCGGATCGAAGCGTGGATGAACAGGGGCGAATTGTAAGGCTCGGCGGGCAGTTCCACGGTAATTCCGGGTTCTCACGGTGCAGAACGGTTCACCTCGCGGCCATCTCGAAGATGGGGCGGGCAAGCCTTCTTGTCATCCGCTAACCATGGCCCCGTGTTGTCGGCAACAAGCGGGAGCGTGCCATCGACGACCGCACAACCCGCTGAACCTGTGTGCGATACAGCTTCCGCTTGACGCCCCGCGAGCCTGCTGACTATCCTCCAATAAGAAACTAGAGTGTTTCCAAGAGTTGTTTCCGATTGAGAAACGCTCTATCTCTAGTGAGGGTCCACTTCTCGATGGGAGCGGACAATAGTAAATTCTCACGGTTTGCGTGGCCTACGCCGCGCTGACCGGGCCATACCCGCCGACGGCTCTCAGAACAAGAGACGGCAGGGTACCCTGTGGCTCCCTCTCCCCGGCACGGTTCGACCGTCTGGGAACGGGCCACCCCTAGGAAGGTTCACCGCTGTTTCACGCGGCGGGTCTGGTATCTTAACTGACTACGTGCGCCAGCACACAGCGGATTCCCAAGGAGCGCCAACTCATGGCTGATGAGCCGGTTACCACCGGAACAATCGAAAACGACCCTGTACAAGAGCCTGCCGACGAGACCGTGATCGCGGACTCCACAGAGCAGGAGGCCGCTACGCGGTACTCGGATATCGAATACACCGCGGTTGAAACTCCGACGGATCGTCTGGAATTCTTGGCGCAGCAACACGATATGACCATCGTCGATCTGCGTAAGGCGCGGTACGACCAGGCGGTCGTGCAGAAAATGCCGCAAAGGATGTGCGAGCGGCATAAGTCGGTCTGTCTCACAGAGGATAGCGACTCCGTTACGGTTGCGATCGCCGATCCTACAGACTTGCAGGGTGTCGACCTGGTGCAGCTGTACTTCAGCAGCCGCGGTCAAGCAGTCAACTGGGTGCTGGCTAAAGAAGCCGACATCGTCTGGGCGGTCGAGCGCTATTTCACCGGTGAAGTAACCCAAATCGGGGAGATGCTGGACGACTTCGCCGATGGCGGCGGCCCCTCCACTTTGGAAGAGGCGCTGAAACAGGATATCGAGATCGATGAAGAGGGCCCGATCAAACGGCTCGTGGATTTGATCTTCCAGGAAGGGCTGCGCATGCGCGCGAGTGATATCCATTTCGAGCCTTACGAAGACACGTTCAAAATTCGGTTCCGTATTGACGGTGTTCTTCAAGAGATTCAATCCCCAGACAAACGTCTGCAGGGTCCCATCATCTCTCGTCTCAAACTGATGTCGGGAATGGACCTGGCGGAAAAACGAGTCCCCCAAGACGGCCGTATCAACCAGGTAATTCTGGGCCGCGAGATCGACTTCCGTGTTTCGGCCCTGCCCGCGCTGCACGGAGAGAGCATGGTACTCCGTATTCTGGAGAAGAGCGGTGTCCTGCTGGGTCTGGAACAGATCGGTTTCATGGAGGACAACGTCGAGCGATTCAAGACCATGATCCGCCGTCCACACGGCATCATCCTGATGACCGGCCCGACGGGTTCCGGCAAGACGACAACACTCTATTCCGCGCTCAACACGATCAATACCGTTGACACGAAAATCGTCACGGTCGAGAACCCGGTCGAGTACCAGATCGAGGGCATCAACCAGGTTCAGGTGCACGACGAGATCGGACTGTCGTTCGCGGCGGCCCTACGTTCTATTCTGCGGCAGGCGCCGAACGTCCTGCTGGTCGGTGAGATTCGTGACTTGGAAACGGCTGAGATCGCGATCTCAGCCGCCATGACGGGTCACTTGGTTTTCTCGACGTTGCATACGAATGACGCTCCGGGCGCCTTTACGCGTCTAGTCGAAATGGGCATCAAGCAGTTCCTGGTCGCCTCGGCCATTCAGGCGGTTATCGCCCAGCGTTTGGTGCGAACGATCTGCAAGGAGTGCCGTGAAGAATACGTCCCGGACCCGATCATCATTCAGGACCTCGGTTTCGACCCGGATGAGCACAGAGACCGCCGGTTCGTTCGCGGACGCGGTTGTGAGATTTGCGGTTTCTCCGGCTACAAAGGCCGAACCGCCATTCACGAGGTACTCGAGAACTCGGATGAGATTCGCGACCTGGTGCTGCGTAACTCGACAGCGGATGAGATTCGCTCGGTAGCGCGAACACAAGGCATGCGGACACTGCGCGAGGACGGATGGAAGAAGTCCCTACGTGGCGACACGACCATGGTGGAAGTGGCTCGAATCACGGCCGGTGACGAACTCTAGGCGCGGAGAGAAGCGCATAAAGAGACGTTCCGGGCGAAGTTGCATACAGTTTTTCGGAGTAAGGCACTGCGAGGAGGAATACCACAGTGGCTAATATTGTGAAATCACGAATGGAGATGACCGACCTTCTAAAGGTCGTCGTGGACCGCGACGCGTCCGACTTGCACGTCCGCGTGGGGCGTCCCCCGGTAATCCGGATCGACGCTCGCTTGGAGGATCTGGGTAACGAACCGCTGACGCCAGAAGATACTGAGTATTTGATGGCGTCCATTTCCCCGGATATGCACCGTGAGGCCATCGCGGAGATCGGGAGCGCCGACTACGGCTACGCCTTCGAGAATCTGGCCCGATTCCGGGTCTCGATTTTCCGAACCATGGGCAACTATGGGATGGTCATGCGGCTGATTCCCTCGCGGATTCTGCCGTTCGACGTCCTAGGCCTTCCCGAGAAGTGCATCAAGACGCTCTTGCACACGCACCGTGGACTGTGCCTGGTTGTCGGCCCGACCGGTTCGGGTAAGACGACGACACTGGCGTCGATGATCGACTACATCAACCGTAACCGCGACGCTCATATCATCACCATCGAGGACCCGATCGAGTACTTCCATCCCCATCGGCAAGCGATCGTGACTCACCGCGAGCTGCACGTCGATCTGATCTCGTTCGCCAACGGCCTCCGGTCCTCGCTACGGCAGGACCCGGACGTGATTCTAGTCGGGGAAATGCGTGACACCGAGACGATGCAGGCGGCGATCACCGCGGCGGAAACGGGTCACTTGGTCTTCGCTACCCTGCACACGAACAGCGCGGCGGCCACCATCAGCCGTATCGTCGACGCGTTCCCCGTCAATCAACAGGAACAGATTCGCATGCAGCTGTCGGTGAACCTGATCGCCTCGATCTCGCAGGCGCTTTTGGGCCGTGCGGGTGGAAAGGGCCGGATCGCAGCCTACGAGATCATGATCATGACGGCGGCTATCGCCAACCTGATTCGTGAGCGGAAGACGAACCGTATCATCAGTGAAATTCAGACCGGCGCTCGGCTGGGGATGATCACCATGGACCAGTTCCTGATCGAGCTACACGAGAAAGGCCTGATCACCGCCGAGGACTGCATCGAACAAGCGCATAGCCCCGAAGAGGTTCGGCAGAAGATTCTGTTTGGCTAAGACGATATACTGTATCTTCGAGAGGTTCGTTCCGATTGCTAAACGCCGAACGCCCGGCCCTCGCGGGCACTTCGTGCGCGCTACCGGAAGAGACTTTCGAGAGACGCTCTAGAGTCCACGAGATTCACATCCAGGAAGGACCCCGACATGCTCGGTATCGGCAAAAAATCGAAACGCGTGGCAAGCGCCACTCCCGAGGAACCTCCGCAGCCAGCCGTTGTGGAAGAGGAGGTCCGGGGGGCCGACCCTGAAGAGGTCCCATCCTCCACCCCACCACCGGCCAGCGCCGGAAGCAACACCCCGTCGCAGGAAAGCATGACGGGCGATGCGGTAAGCGTTACCGGTGAAGCGGCCGCACATGTGGCCAGCGGATCGGGTGGCCCGGTAGGCCCCGAAGAAGAACTGGCCCAGTCGGTCGAAGACGCAGTCGCCGAGTCGGTTACACAAGCCGAAACCTACACCACGCAAGAGGACCTGCTCAAACTGTACGCCAATCAGGTCGGGATGCCGTATGTCAAACTTGCCGATCAAGAGTACCGGCCTCATGTGATCGGTATGATCTCGGCGGAACTGGCGCGGGAATACAAGGTCTTTCCGGTCGATTTCGATGAGGATGCCAACATCCTGACCGTGGCGCTGGTCGATCCGCTCAACGTGCGCACGCTGGATGACCTCCGAGTATGGCTCGGCAAGGAGATCCAGGGCGTGGTCGCCGACGCCGATGAGGTTCAAGCGGCGATCGAGGAGAGCTACGGTACAGGCGAAGAGTCCGTTGACGACATGCTGCAGTCGCTCAGCGACGAACAGATCGAATTGGACATCTCGGACGCGAATTTCGACGACTTGGAGCGAATCGCGAACCAGGCCCCAATCGTCAAGTTGGTGAATCTGATCCTTCTGCAAGCCATCAAGGAACGAGCCTCGGATTTGCACATCGAGCCGTTTGAATTCTCCCTTCGTATCCGGTACCGCGTCGACGGTATCCTGCACGAAACCGTCCCGCCACCGACCCACCTGACCAACGCGATTATCTCGCGTTTCAAAGTCATGTCGGGCCTGAATATCGCGGAACGGCGGCTTCCTCAGGACGGTCGTATCAAACTCTCACTTCACGACCGGAATGTTGAACTTCGCGTCTCCTGCCTACCGACGGTGAATGGCGAGAGCGTGGTTATGCGTATTCTCGACAGCCAGGTTATGAGCCTGAGTCTGGAACAGATCGGTATGTTGCCGGATACGCTGGAGCGCTACGGCAAGATCATCTCCCGTCCGAACGGCATCGTCTTGGTAACCGGCCCGACGGGTTGCGGCAAGACAACAACGATGTACGCCTCTCTGTCGTACATCTTCTCGCCGATGCTCAAGATTATCACCACCGAGAACCCGGTCGAGTACCAAATGGAAGGCGTGGTACAGGTCAACATCAACCAGCAAGTCGGGTTGACGTTCGCGCGCTGTCTTCGCGCCATCCTGCGGCAGGACCCGGATATCATCATGGTGGGTGAGATTCGTGACTTGGAAACCGCATCGATGGCCATCGAGTCGTCGCTAACCGGTCACTTGGTGCTCTCAACCATGCATACCAACGATGCGGCGGGAACGCTGACACGTCTAATTGACATGAATGTGGAACCGTTCCTCATCTCGTCCGCGGTGGTCGCGGTCATGGCTCAACGCTTGATCCGTGTGATTTGCCTCGACTGCAAAGAACCGTACCAACCCGATCCCGCCCTGTTGCAGGAGATGGGCTTCACATCCGAGGAGGTCCAGAACATCACGTTCTTCCACGGAAAAGGGTGCAGTTCGTGCAACTACACAGGGTATCGGGGACGTTTGGGTATCTTCGAGCTGCTCATCATGTCCGATACGGTCAAAGAACTGGTCCTGGAACGCGCGGCCAGTTCGGTCATCTTCCAGGAAGCCCGCAAGGAAGGCATGCGGACACTCCGTGAGGATGGTTGGGAAAAGATTGTCCAAGGTCTCACGACAATCGAAGAGATTCTCTCTTCGACCGTCCATTAAGTGGAAGTCCGTTTGACGTTTAACAGGCCAACGCGCTATCTTCCTCTTTGAGGGATGAAGGCAGTTCGGCCCGTGGAGGACAGTGAATGCCACAATATACATACAAAGCACTCGATAAGGGCGGAAAAGAAATCCGTGGCACCATCGACTCCACCAGCGAAGAGGCGGTGGTCGAACGCCTGCGGAGCATGGGGTACTTCGCCACAGAGGTCACACAAGTCAAGACTGGCATGGGCCAGGCGGACCTTGGCGACCTCGCGATTTTCCGAGTGATCGGGAAGGCGATTTCTCGAGGAAAGGTGGGTCTGCGAGACCTGTCTACCTTCACGCGACAGCTAGCCACGCTGGTCGGCGCGGGACTCCCACTTCTGCGCGGTTTGCAGATTCTGGGAGAGCAGATCGAGAACAAAAACCTCAAAGAGGCGTTGGATGGGCTGACCGCCGACGTCGAGGCTGGGGCAACGCTCTCCGAAGCGATGGCCAAATGGCCGAAGATCTTCAATAAACTGTTTGTGAACATGATCAAGGCCGGCGAAATCGGTGGCGCGCTGGAACAGGTGCTCGAACGTCTGGCTCTGTTCAATGAGAAGAGCGCGGCGGTTCGCTCCAAGGTTAAGGGCGCGATGATCTACCCGGTCGTGGTTATCGGTATCGCCCTTACGGTCGTGGGGATCATTCTGATCAAGGTTGTTCCCAAGTTCAAAGAGATGTTCGAAGGCATGGGTGCGGAACTTCCGGCGCTGACGCAGGCACTGGTCGACGTCAGCGAATGGGTCGCGGCCAACTGGTACTACTTGCCGGTCGGCTTGATAGCGTTCATCATCGCGTTCAGGATGTTCGGCTCCACGTCGTTCGGCGCCCTCATGCTGGATCGGATCAAACTGCGGCTCCCGGTGTTCGGGACGATTATCCAGAAATCCTGTATCGCCCGGTTCTCTCGGACGTTCGGAACCTTGCTGGATACGGGTGTCCCCATCCTGCAAACCCTAGTCATCGTTCGAGAAACGGCGGGCAACGAAGTTTTGGCGCGGGCGATGCACGATATCCAAGCGTCGATCCGCGATGGCGACACCGTGTCGGAACCGATGCGGAAATTCCCGATCTTCCCGTCGATGGTCGTGCACATGATCGCGGTCGGCGAAGAGACGGGCGCGCTCGACAAGATGCTGGTGAAGGTCGCCGAGACCTACGAACGAGAAGTCGACGATGCGGTCGACGGTATGGCCAAGCTGATTGAGCCGCTGATGATCGTGGTCCTGGGAGGCCTGATCGGAGGCGTCGTCGTCGCGCTGTACCTCCCGATCTTTACAGTCGGTGACGCCATCAAATAGAAGTCATCGCACCACAACGTGAATAAACCAAGGGATGAGGCCGCTGCGCTTCATCCCTTTTTTTTCGCCAGCCGGGCGTGCGCGCGTATTTTGCGGACAGGCGTTGGAGGGCGAGTACGGCGAATGACAGTCGCGCTCCTATTCTCGAACCAGGTGACGCTTCCGATCTGAAGGTTTCAACTCCGCGCTTTTGAGGGCAGTCTTATTCAGGCTTCCCGAAGCTCCCAAGACGGTATTCACACCCGCGTTTCCTCTGGTTCCCACGTAGAGGAGGT
>CAYTDF010000089.1:0-10822 GCA_964436365.1 uncultured bacterium
TCTGTGTGCCGTCGGGGATTACCAGTGTCGAACGTCGCGCCGTTCGCGAATCGGCGTTTTCTGCCGGTGCTCGTAAGGTTATGTTGATCGAGGAGCCGATGGCGGCCGCGATCGGTGCCGGACTTCCGGTGGCGGAAGCGAACGGCAACATGATTGTCGACATCGGCGGTGGGACCACCGAGGTCGCCGTGATTTCGTTGTCGGGGATCGTGGTGGCTCGCAGCGTCCGTGTGGCCGGGGATGAGATGGACGAGGCGATCATTCAGCACATCAAACGGACGTACAACCTGATGATCGGGGAGCGCACGTCCGAGAATATTAAGATTTCCGTCGGTTCGGCCTACAAAGTGCCGCCACCCGACGGGGAATCGGACGCCCACAGCATCAAAGGACGCGACCTGGTCACGGGGCTTCCCAAGAGCGTTACCATCACGGCCAATGAAGTACGCGAGTGTCTCGAAGAACCGATCTCGGCGATTGTCGAAGCCGTCAAGGTGACGTTGGAAGAGACGCCGCCCGAGTTGGCGGCCGATATTATGGAGCGTGGGATCGTTATGGCCGGTGGCGGATCGCTTTTGCGTGGCCTCGACCGGCTTCTGAGTGAAGAGACCGGCCTTCCGGTATTTCTCGCGGACGATCCGACGACCTGCGTGGTTATGGGAACGGGTCGGGCTGTCGACGAGCTCGATCGACTCTCCGGTGTGTTGTCGTCCGACGATCAGTCTTAGACGTATTTTTACTCTTTTCTTGCAATGATTGAAATGAGGGACCTGTACCCGAGCCGCCGAGAGAGATCATAAAACCTATGATGAGTTCTCTCCGGCCGATGGCGACAATCAGCAGACCACGGAAGAGAATATGGGTACGCTGAGCACCCTCAATCGTAGTCGGCATCGCCGATCTCAACTGGTCAACCCGAAGATTGTCACAATTCTGCTTTTCGTTATTGGAGTCATCTCTGTGGCTTCGTGGCGTGTGACCGAAGCGAATTGGGTCGAGGCGCGCTTCGTGCGGATGTTGGGCCGTCCCGCGATGTTGGTGCACAGCGGTATCCTCGGGACTTTTCGTGTGCTTAGCAATCTCTCCGGTAGAGTGTCGGCGGCGCAAGAGCTGGATGCGCTCAATGCGAAGATCGACGCTCTCTCTTACGAAAACCAAATCCTCCGCAACCAGGCCAATGAGGTGGAGCGTCTTCGCCGCCTACTCGAACTCCCGGAATGCACGCCACTCGAGACCGTCCCGGCGCTGGTGCGCAATTGGGATTTGAACATGGGCACTGCGGTGATCATAAACCGCGGCCGTGCGGACGGTCTGAAGATCAATCAACCGGTGATCACGCCCGAAGGTGTGCTCGGGCGAACGGAGCGCGTTCTCGAGTATTTGACTCGGGTCCAACTCATGGACGATCCCGGGAGCGCGATCGGTGTTACGGTCGAAGGAAAGAACTGGGACGGCCTTATCATCGGGCAGGTGGGGGAAGAGAGCCTCATCTTTACCGAACTGACGCAACGTGCGGCGCAGGATGCCATCGTGGGGCCGCTACCGGAGCCGGGAGACCGGCTGATCACCTCCGGTGTGGGGAATACATTCCCGGCCGGGCTCACGGTTGGGATTCTGGATAAGGCGCTTGGCGACGAGGACGGTATCCGCGACGGTTTTGCCGTCCGCCCCATGTACCAACTCATGAAACTTTCGGAAATTCTCGTTGTCGTCGGGCCGGAGCGCACCGAAGAGATGCTCCTTCTCGGTGAAGAGGTGGACCCGGTTCCGGAGGAGGAAGAGAGCGAATCTCCCGACGAAGGTGAACCTGAGACTCCCCTGTCCGATGAGGTGATCGAGGATTCCCAAGACGTCGAGACCATAGAAGAGACCGGGGGAGAGACCGAGATCGCGGGGCAGGACGATCTTGAGCCGGTTCCTGTGCTGGGACCGGAGATGCAAGGTGTCGCGTTTCCTGCGGGAGAGATTGAACCACCCGACAGCGGTGCCGCGAGCGGTGCGATCGAGGGGGTGACCGATGCTTCAGCGTAGTCTCCTTCTTGTCCTGGTTGTCTATCTGGACATCATCTGGTCGCTTGTCGACGGACGACATGCGATGCCCCAGGCTACGCTCATGTATTTTGTCGCCCGTACAATTCATGAATACGACTACGCTACGCCACTCCTGGCATTCGGCACGGCCTTTCTGATGGATGCCTGGCACTTGGACATTTTCGGGGGGCGCTCCGTCTCCTGGCTTCTCGTGCTCCTGCTGGTGTCGTACGCGGCGAAGAGCCTATCTCGTGGCCACATCTCGGCCTTGTTCCTGATCGGGTTTTTCGCGTCATCTCTCGCTCGGTTCGTCCAGTTCGTGCTATGGAGCACGCAATTTCGAACGGGTACGCTTCTCTCGGCGGTCACATCGTCTCTGGTTGTTGGAGCCGTGATCGATTCCATCATTCTGGTGCTTCTCTATCGTCTTGCGTATGGGGAGACGGTGCGGAAGACCGGGTTTTCCACAAGGACGTCCCGATGATGAGACGAGGCCCACGACGCTGGAGAGAGACTCTAGTCCCCCCGCTGCCCGAGACGGTTCAACGGGTCTGGCAACTCTCGACCGTGCTGGGTTTTGTGTTGGTGATTGTTCTCTACAAGATCTGGTCCTTACAGGTTCTCGAATCCGAAATCTATATCCAAGAAGCGCAGGGCAACGTCCAACGGGATGTCATTATCCCTAGCGAACGGGGCCGGATTCTCGATCGTTACGGTAGTGTCTTGGCGGAAGACGTAACCACATACAATGTTTTTCTGGAACGCAAGGGGGGGCAGAAATTCTCCGAACTGGAGGCGACCATCGCCTGGTTGAAGACCGTCATCCCCATCGACCGCCACGCGCTACGGGAGAGGGACATTCACGGCCGGTATCGTGTGGGCCGTCAGATCCGATTCGAAGAGATGGTTCGGCTTCGTGAACGGCAGCTGGAGTTCCCGGGAGTCATCGTCGAGGGCGTTCCGGGGCGGCGTTACCCCCACGGCGATCTGGCCGCGCACATTTTGGGATATACGAACGAAATCAAGAAGACCGAACTCGATAGCCGCGAAGGCTACCGCCTCGGTGACCGGATGGGGCGTTCCGGTGTGGAAAAAACGTACGAATCCTTGTTGCGTGGAACGGACGGCGTGCAGATCGTCGAAGTGAACTCCCATGGCATCCAACAGCGTGTCCTGCGTACAGAATCGGAGGATGTCCGCGGCCAGGATGTCGTTCTTGCCCTCGACCTGCATCTACAGAGGGTCTGTGAAGAAGTTCTCGGCGCGTCTCGGGGTACGATCATCGTCAACGATCCCCGGGACGGCAGTGTCTTGGCGATGGCCAGCAATCCTCGGTTCAATCCGAATACCTACTCGAAGGATCTCGGTAGATTATTCAACGACGAGTCGCGCCCACTCACGCATCGCGCCATCCAGGGACTCTATCCTCCGGGCTCGACATTCAAACTCTTTGAAGCGATCGGTCTGCTCGAGTCGACCGATGTGACGGTTGGCAACAAGGTGGGGTGCCCCGGGTATTTCCGGCTTAGTAGCAAGAATGTCTGGAAGTGCCACAAGAAAGGGGGGCATGGCGCGGTCGATCTGTATGACGCGATCAAACTCTCCTGCGACTGCTATTTCTACACCATGGGTCGCAAGATGGGGATTCAGAAGATCGCCGATTGGGCAACCCAGTTTGGGCTGGGTGTCCGCACCGGTATCGATCTCCCCGCGGAGAAGTCCGTACCCTTCCCATCTCGAAAAACTGTTAACCCCTGGTACCCCGGTGAGACGATCAACGTCTCTATTGGGCAGGGAAAGATTCAGATTACTCCGCTCCAACTGGCGGTCGCTTCCGCGACGCTAGCAAACGCCAGTGGGGCGACCAGTGCAGTCTTTGTGCCGCACGTGGGGCGAGGTTTCTTGACCGGTTGGAACGGAGATGGGACTCCCATCGTCAACACGTTTCCAGCAAAAGTGGCGCGGGTGATCGAGGCGGATCCGCGATCCTGGAGTGCCGTCCAAAAGGGAGCGTGGCTCGTCTGCAACGATTTCGCACGCGGAACGGGGCGGCGCGCCAAGGTCGAAGGGTTTGTGATGTCGGGGAAAACGGGCACCGCTCAGCACGGCGGCAACGATGTCACAAACCATGCCTGGTTTGTCTGTTGGGGACCGACCGGCGAAGGGCAGAGACCCGAGATTGTGATTACCATCCTCGCTGAGGAAGCTGGACATGGCGGCGAAAACGCGTCGGTCCTTGTTCCCGCGATTATAGAGGCTTACCGACGTGGAAAGGGCCAAGAGCTGGTATAGTTTTGACTGGATGCTCCTTGGAACCGCGCTCGGTATCGGGCTGATGGGAGTGTTCGTCATCGCGGGGGCCACGCAAGGCCACTCGGGAAAATCTCTATTGTGGTTGAAGCAGTCCGTCTGGCTTGGGATGGGTGTCGCGCTCGCGGCCGGATTCCATCACTTCAATTACAGACGCCTGGTTCGCTGGGGCCCCGCTATCTACGGGTTGACGATTGTGCTGCTGATCGTTGTGCTCTTTGCGGCGAAGGTCAAAGGTGCGCGATCCTGGATCAGTGTGCCCGGCATACCTTTCCGTCTTCAACCGTCAGAGTTCGCGAAGTTTGGTTTGATCTTGTTGTTGGCACGTTACCTGGGCCGGTGGCAAGGGCGGGTCAGTGGATTCCTCCCCGTTGTTTCGGCTCTCGTGCTCACGGCGATCCCAATAATGCTGGTGCTCGCGCAGCCGGACATGGGCACCGCACTCGTTTATCTGCCGATCTGCATGTCGATGCTCTTCGTGGGGGGACTTCATCCCGCGTATTTCGCTCTATTGGCATCGCCCGTACTCGGTCTGCTCGGGATTTCGGAATCACCGGCGATTCTCTGTCTGTGGGTCGTTGCCGTGGGAGCCATTCTGGCGTGGACGGTCTGGTCCAAGGTTCCTTCCGGTCTACTGTTGATCGTTTTTCTGCTCAATGTTGTCTGCTATGTCGGGGTCCGCTCGTTTGGAGAGGAGGCGTGGGATCGCGCACCGACCCACGCGAAGAAGCGAATCCTCGTCTACCTCGATGAAGAGTACGCACAAGAAGAGCGCAAAGGCGCGGCGTGGAACGCCATCCAGGCCAAGATCGCGATTGGGCAGGGAGGTTTTGGCGGTATGGGGTGGGGGAAAGGTTCCCAGAGCGCGCTGCAATTCCTTCCCGAAGTGCAACACGACTTCGTCTTCGCCTCGCTTGGCGAGCAATGGGGTTTCTTGGGGTGCACGCTTCTCTTGGGCCTATTTGCGGCGCTCTTTGCCCGGGGCGCATACGTCGCTGCGACCGCTGCCGACACCGAGGGGCTTCTCCTCTGTGTCGGGGCGATGGCCATGTATGCCGCCCATCTCATCGTCAATACGGGGATGGTGACGGGGCTGCTGCCCATCACCGGCCTCCCTCTGACGTTTGTCTCCTACGGCGGAGCCTTCATGCTTACCAATCTGGCGGCACTGGGGCTGATCTGTAGCGTCTCCTTCCGGCGCTCCGTCAGGGTTGTCGACGACTTTTTCTAAACAGCCTGCAACACGTCTTCCATCTGCCGGACCGCACGGTTCGGCCGTGTCGCACGTCCACTTCTTGCCCACGTTCTGGAGAGTCAGTGGTATGGTGGCGTCAGCTCTTCCTCGGCCACTTGATTCCGCAGCCGACCGCTTTGGTCACCGGCTTCTGGATCTTCTCTCCCTTCTCAAGGGCCGTCAGCGACGTGCGCAGGTAGTCGACTTTGTCGGGTTTTCCGGCATTGCGGCCGTCATGCGGGGCTCCGGCGTACCGTAGAACACCCTTCTTGTCGAGTAAGAAGAAGTGCGGTGTACGTTCCGCTCCAAACTTTTGGGCGAGCTTACTTCCGGGGTCGATGGCGACCGGGAAACTGTACTTTCCCTTCTTCAAGTGCGCCTTGATCTCCGCCGTGGAGCCCGCCTCGTTGGCATTGGCGTTGATGGCCAAGAATGCGACCTCTTTCTCCTTGATCTCTTTTCTCAGATTCTCCATGAAAGGATCGCACGCGTTGGCAACGGGGCATTTGTAGGACCAAAAAACGATGAGAACATCTTTCTTGCCTTTGAAATCCCTTGTATTCCAGCTCTTGCCGTCGAGCGTCTTCAGGCCGAAAGGCTTAACTGTATCGCCAATCTTGTACTTCTTGGGTTCAACTCTTCTCGCAGCTCTCTCAACCGGTTTGCTGCTGCCCGATTGACTCAGCGCGTCAAACGGTGCGGTAACCGTGAAGGCAAAGCAACTGAACGCAAAAGTCGTCCAAATAGAAATCTTCTTCTTCATCTTTCCCAGTCTCCTTGCGTCTGGAGTGTGTTCACGTGCACTCGGTGGAGCGCCTCTCGAAGGTCTTTCCGCCGGAAGCGGCTACAGTGCGCACAAACGAAGTGTCACTTGCGACAAAGTGCCCGCGTAAGCCGGGCGTTTGGCTTCTTTCCATTGGAAAGGACTTTTGGGAGATACTATAAAGCTTCCCCAGCGGTGGGCTTCGTTCGAAGTGTGCCCCGGCGATAGCGGCCTTTGCGATGGCGACCCGGTGGCCAAGTCCCCTTGATGATAGTATTGAGTCAGAGTGGAGGTTTGGCGATGAAAACGACGACAACGAATCGGGTTCCTACCTGGACTCCGCTACGTCTGCTCCCGGTTCTGACGATGGCGCTAGTCCTGACCCTGGGGTGTGGAGAGAAGGAGAGCACTGGATTGCGGATCTACGGTGAGGCAAGGAGTATCGTCTTGGACGGCCGGATATTCCCCGAGCGGTACAACACGGGAGAAGACCGGGCCCGGGGGCACCATCTTGTCGTCTGGTCGGGGGGGCGAAACGCGCACAAAGCGCTGATCGAAGTGGATTGCCCCGATCTGGAGGTCGCCAAGGCGTTGCGGACGATCGGTGCCCAGGCGGGTCGGCCATTGCCGGCTGAAGTCTGGACGGAGCGCGAAACGGTGGAATCCCCATACCCGGACTGGCGCGCGGAGGGCAGCGAACTCACGGTCTCGATCCGTTGGCGGGAAGAGATGTGGCATCCGGTGGACGAGTTTCTGCTGGATTCTGGAGCGTCGGGGGTCGAAGTTCGGTTCGAGGGGCAGGAAGAGCTGATACCGAAGTGGCATTCGGGATGTGTGATATGCCTCGCTTCGTGCCCCGGTGGGAAGAGCTCGAACGCCCGCTATACAATTCGCGACCAAGTTTCCGGGCGGATGGATTTCCACGCCAACGAGGAGGAACTTCCTCCAGATGGGACACGTGTGCAGGTTCGGTTTCAGCTGTCCGCCGACTCGCCCTAGAGCAACGGGGGCATATCGGAGCCGTCGTCGGGTGGAAGTTCGTGGAGAGTGGGTTTCAGGTCGGGCGATTTGTTGCCAGTTTCCACATTCGTGGGGTCGCCAGATTCCGCATTCGTAGGTTTTTCAACGATCCGATCGACCACATCCTCAATGGGGAGCATCTCCCACTCGGTAAATCCCAACTTCCGCCTCTTCTCGACGACGGCCGCTACGAGTTTGGCCATCTCCGGTCGCAGAGGCTTCTCTTCCGGATACTTGAATTTCTGCTCTCTCTTCTCTTCCGTCATCGTTTCCATGGGGGGGGATTGCATCGCCCCGCTGCCCGGCTTTCACATCACACTTCCATTATACACGCAATCGGGGACGGTGTCCTTCTGTGCTCGACCCGCCTACAGATTGACCCCCAGGTCGTATTCGATGTTGAGTTCGTCGAGCGCGAGTTCCAGCAACGCATGGAACAGCAATCCCATACCGTCGGCGGCCTCATAGTAAGGTTTGGCCGGATGCGATTTGAGCAATCGACCGGTGTCGAGACGCTTCAGGGCATCCCGCGCGATCTTGACGGCGGTTTCGCGGTACTTTCTCTCCCCTGTGTGACGGTACATCTCCATATAGAACGAGATGCAGCGGCCGTACTGATCGGCGTACGTCCCTTCGCCTTTCCGAGGGGGCAGGGACGTGGCGATCCAATCCGCCCAGCGCACAGCGGCCTCTTCTAGCACGACGTCTTCATGACCGCGTAAGGCGTGTGCGTAGGCTTGGGCGGTGCAGAGAGGAAACGCATAACCGAGAATATAGACCTCCCAAAGGTCGAGGATTCCCGGCTTGGCGTACTGGTTGTATCCATCCGCCTGCCATTTCAGAAGGGGTGCGCCATCCGGTTGGACCATTCCGTAGAACGCCTTTTTCTCTTGGCAGTAGCCGTGTTCGGCATAGCCTCGGAGGTACGCCACAGCCCGCTCGCGCAGTTGTTTGTCCTCGTTTCTGTCGGCCGCGATCAGCAGTTGCCCGGCGTGGAGCCCGATGACCGATGTGTCGCAATAGGCTCCGTCGAAACGGTCTCCGTTGGGTACATTGACGGTAAGATTCGTTTCCGGATTGCGGTGTTTCCAGTGCCAATCCGATACGAGGTGCGCCCGCTCCTTCCAGATCGCATCACCGCTGAGTCGATGCATCTCCATGAACGCGTAAATGAATTCCGAACCCGACATGGCGAACGCGAGACCGTGGTTCCCGTCGCTGTGCCGATTGCACTCGCCCGTCTTCTTGTCGCAAATATGCCACTGCCAGATCGCCTCCATCTCTCGCGAGACGGCGGTGGGATTCAGGCGATACATCTGTTCCCATAGCGGAAGCCAGATGTGAATTTCGTGGTGGTCGCCGGATTGTGATTTGAACGTGTCGTCGAACGCCTCGTACCAGGTGTGCCATCCCCATAGGAAGAGACCGGTCTCCTTTTCGACACATCGGTTCATGGCGTCGGTGAGATACGCGTCCGCCGCGTTCTTGAAACTCTTTTCTCCAGAGAGCTCGGAGAGCGCGTAGGCCACACCGAGCGTGGGCTGGTCGTGGAAGAAGTTCGACCCGCCGGGTGCGCGTCGGCCTCGCCGTATCACCCGTTCGTTCTCGTCGAAGGCTCCGGGATTTTGTGGCGCTTCAACCGTCTTTGCATCGAGCACTGCCATCCAAAGTGGAGACTGTACGTCGCCATAGCGGTCGGTGCCCTTCTCGATCAGCAACTCCAGATTTCGGACCACGGGTTCGCCGAACGCGTTGCCTCGCAGTGTATCGAGCGACACCGGCGGTTCGCCACCTCGTGCGGCGGAAACGGTAAGCAAAAGCAAGAACAGAAACGGAGCACGCATCGTTCGACCTCCGAGGGTTCGAAATCAAGTGAGAAATAATACAGCCAGCGCTTCTGCGCGGCTAGCGCCCGATCAGCGCCCGATCAGCGTCCGGTCACAGGGTAGGTTGACAGGAGCGCCCCGGCGTTGGATGTCCCCTTCGCTCCGCAGTCCGTTTGACGTTTGGTAACTCGGTATCCCGCCCGCATTCTGCACCGCATCGGGACCGGCGCTTTCGATACGCCATTTACTGCACCGCCAATCCGCGCTGAGAGAGTTGTTGCTGAGGGTGTTGTAGCTCGTCCATGCGTCGCCGTAGTTATAACCGTCGTACGCTTCATGGGTCTGTGCCTTGATGAGCATTCCGCTCGCGCTTCGCATGAACGGATCCTCGGGCACTGAGGCCATGTAAGAGATGGGGGAGGTGAGTGGATAGAGCCGCGTGGAGACGGGCCAGATGCTTCCGCCGTCGAACTTCACCCAGACCGGGTAGTAGTTGTTGTCTAAATAGTAACTCTCGAGTGCGGTCGCGATGGTTCGGAAATCCGCATCGACCTTGGCGACCCTGGCTCTCACCTGCGCGTTGAGAAAGTTCGGGACCGCGATGGCGGCGAGAATCCCGATGATTGCCACAACAATCAGAAGTTCGATCAGTGTGAACGCCTGTTTCGGTCCGGTCATAGGCCCGTTCGACTCCTTCGAGGCGTATTGCTTTGAGAGCGTCTCCCGTAAGTTGCGTGCGTTTCTCAATCGCGCTGTTCCGATGCCTCGCCTCACCCACGTCCAGTATCGTCATTGGAGACCGCATTGTCAAACACGGGGGCACTCGCTGTGGGCTATGGGAACTCGCACGTTTCAGAGGGCGCGTGTAGGCTATGCTAGCCAAGAATAAGGCAGCGTTAACGGAGTTGATCGATGCGAAAAAAGCGTACAAAAAACGTGCAAGCGGGTGTGGGCCGTGCGGACATTACGCCGCCCATCGGAATTGAGATGTGCGGGTACGCGGGGCGGGGCGATTCGACGGGGGTTCGAGAGCCTCTGACCGCCACGGTATTGCTGCTCGATGAAGGCGGACGGCGGAACGTCGTGGTCTCATTGGAATTACTGGCGCTCCATGGTGATGTTATGCAACGCCTTCGAGCGAAGATCGCCCAGCGGCTTGGGTCTACCGGACGTAACGGCTCTCGCAAGGCTTCCTCCGTGAAGAGTGCCGATGAGAATTCCGTGATTGTTGTCTGTACGCACACGCACTACGGCCCACTCACCATCGATGGATTCGGCCCGATGAGCGAACGCGTTGTCGACTACCTTCGCCTTCTCGAAGAGCGTGTCTTGCAGGCGGTGGACGCCGCGATCGAATCGCTCACTCCCGTGCGCGCACGGTGTGGCCGCGGAACGACGAAGATCGGCGTGAACCGCAGGGAGCGGAGACCCGGCGGCGAAATCATCATCGGTCAAAGTCCCGATACGCCGATTGACCGCGATCTGTGGCTTGTTTCTCTGGAACGCGAGAAGGACGGAGAGCCCGTCGGCATGTTGGTGAATGCAGCATGCCACCCGACCAGTCAAACCAACGAAATGACCGAGATTTCCGGTGACTATGTCGGCGCTATGCGTGCGACGGTCGAGACGGAAACCGCC
>CAYTDF010000089.1:10832-12123 GCA_964436365.1 uncultured bacterium
CGCCGCTCCCGTACTTTTTCTCCAGGGTTTGTGCGGCAACATCAATCCCACTGTCCGCAACGCGGACTACTCGTCGGCGGAGCGTGTGGGGGCGCAGTTGGCCAAAGAGGTCGGCAGAACCGCGAAATCGCAGGAGGAGTTCACCCTCTCTCCGGTCGTGTCCGCCGGTTCTGTGCTCGGACTTCCGGCGCGGAAGGCGCTCAGCCGCAGGGCCGCGCAAGAGGAGGTTGCCGAGTTGACCGCGATCCTCGAACGCTGCCGGGAAGAGCAGCGTACGCCGAGCGAAATCGCCTGGTACACCATGCGCCACGAACTGGCCAGCGCACGGCTCACGAGTTTCGAAACTGGAGTTCCACTGCAGAACGTCCCGTGTGAGATACAAGTGTTTCGCCTTGGCACGTTGGCCATCGCCGCGATCCAGGGAGAACTGTTCAACGAGATCGGTCTGGAGATCAAGGAACGTTCGCCATTTTCCCAGACGCTCACCGTCTCCTACAACGGGGACTGGATTGGATATGTGCCCACGGCCCTCGCCTACGAGGAAGGCGGTTACGAGGTGGCTGAGGCGTCTCGCGTCGCGCCTCGGGCGGCAGCCACGATCGTCAACGAGACGCTACGTCTTCTGCAGACACTATCCGATCGGTAAACCGTGGAGACAGCCCCGCTGACGAGGCGGCTTCCCACCACAACTTGGGCTTAGTTCCCGGATGCGATATCCGCATCCATCTTCTCGATCTTGCGTGTTAGTTTGGCGACGATTCCGGGATGCTCATTCCACAAGTTCATGGTCTCTCCGGGATCCCGCGACAGATTGCATAGGATCTGCGGTTCGACGCCCTCTGTTTCAAAATCCGAACGGCCGTTCAGTACGATCTTCCAATCGCCATCTCGTATCGACCGCTGCTTGCCATACAGCCAGTGGATTGTCTGATGCGGACTCTTCTCACCGTTCGTGACCATCGGCCAGATATAGATGCCGTCGATGGTTCTGTCCTGGGGGAGTTCGGCGTTGGCGAGTCTGGCGAGGGTTGGAAAGATATCCATGGTGACGCCGATTTCGTTGCAGACGGTGTTGTCGGGCACGACGCCGGGCCAACTCATCATCGCCGGTACCCGGACGCCACCGTCGAACAGGCTGCCCTTGTGCCCTCGAAAAGGCCCGGGGCTCCCACCGCGATACTTCCGGTTCGAATCGTCGAGCAAGTTTCGCTGTTCCACCGATGGGCCGTTATCGCTTTGAAAGTAAATCAGCGTGTTTTCACGGAGTCCCAATCGCTCCAGTTCGTTGACG
>CAYTDF010000090.1:0-1186 GCA_964436365.1 uncultured bacterium
CAACCTGTCCGTGAACATCGACCATGTCGCCACTGTCCGAGAGGCGCGTGGCACCCACTATCCCGAACCCGTGGCGGCGGCGCAGATTGTCGAACTCGCTGGCGCGCATGGTGTCACCATCCATCGGCGCGAGGATCAGCGGCACATCAACGACCGCGACGTCTGTCTCGTTCAGGACTCGATCTCGATTCCCTTCACGCTAGAGATGGCGCTCACCGATGAGATGGTCGATATTGCCATCCAGCGTCGACCGCACCTCATCACGGCCGTCCCGGAAAAGCGCCAGGAGCTGACCACCGAAGGCGGACTGGATATCGTCGGCAATCGTGCTCCCGTGGCGAGCGCCCTCTCGAAACTCCATGACGCGGGTCTTTCGGTCAGTCTTTTTATCGAACCGGAACTCGAGTTGATGAAGGCCGCCGCGGATATGGGGGTCGGGACTGTCGAACTCCACACTGGCCTCTACAGCTTGGCCGAGACGCCCGACGTCTTCAAACGTGAGTTCGAACGCGTGCGTTCTGCGGCGGAGGGGGCGGCCGATTTGGGGTTGAAGGTCAACGTCGGGCATGGTCTGCACTACGGGAACACGACCCCTTTGGCCGAACTCCCTTGGATCGACACATTTCACACCGGGCACGCGATTATTGCCCGAGCGGTCCTGGTCGGGCTCGACCGGGCCGTACGCGATATGGTCCGCCTTTGCCGAGCGTGATCGGTGACCGGTTGAGGTTTTGGGGTCCGCTCTAGCCGCTCGCCGTTCTAGCCACTCGTGTACGGGCGGCTTACGCGAGTTGTTCCAGTTGTGGTGGTTGCAGTAGCCATTCGAGCGACGCGCAACCCCGGTCGATCGTTCTACCGAATTCGAGACACGCCATCCCCGCCGGTTGCAGGTGCATCGAGTGCTTGTCGCCCACCGACGCGTAGGCGATCAGCTCGCCCATTGTGGGTTGATGGCCGCACAGCGCCACGGTTCGTTCCTTACGCTCCGCTAGCAGACGCACAATCGGTTTGACTCGCGCCCCCGAGGCCAGCTCGTCGATCTGTTCGATCTCCGCGCCCAGCACGGTCGCTGTGATTGAGGCGGTCTCGACGGTTCGGGTAAACGGGCTGGTCAGGACGATTTCGATATCCGGTTCCAGCCGTTTGAGCGCTTGCGCTACACGTTGAACCTGTTCGCGCCCCGGCG
>CAYTDF010000090.1:1196-12086 GCA_964436365.1 uncultured bacterium
GCTCCGACTTCCCCCAGGTGGTGGGCGCGCCCATGACGAATAACAACAACACGCATTCAAATCCTCCACATACCGAGTCCCCGAGTGCCTGAACGGAGTGAAGTTCGTTGTTCTCAAGAAAGGAACGCAGCGAGCGGCACGGAACTGCAGGAGAGCATCCCCAATTCACACCACTGTGCCAATCGCGGCAATCGGGCAATTAGCCTGAAGATACTCTAGAAATCATAGTTGTCGAGTTCTTGCTCGATCTGCGCACGGTGTCGGCTGGCTTCGCCCTGTGCTTGGGGGGCTTCTTTCGAGGAGGAGGCCTGCGCCGGAGACGGTTGCGCTCTGCGTTTCGCGGCCTGGAGACGCCTGAACAGCCGGGAGACGACATAGAACCCTAGAAACACCGCGACTACCGGCATGATATAGGCGATCCGGTTGAATCCCGTCGCCGGAGGTTTGGCCAGGATCTGCGCACCCTCCACGTGCATATTCGGGAACTCATCCAGGATGGCTTTCACGCTCGGTTCTTGATTCACGAAAGCCGCGATGATTTCATCTTGAGTCCGCCCCGCCAGAATCTGGTGACGGATTTCATGCTTGAACTTCTTACTGATCCCGGAATCGTGATCGATCAGGGGAGCCCAGCAGCACGGGGACATGATCAGGCTCTCGAGATCGACGCGTTCCGCCTCTTGCTCTTCGCTCAGCTCTGCCGTGGCCGGCTGTGCCGTTGATTGTGCCGTGGATTGTGATCGTGTACTGACAGCGGCCACAAACAGCAGGGCTATCGTCCAAAATCGATATGCGGTCGGAACGTTCATATGGCAAGGATACAGTCACGGTCGCGCTTGCCAAGCGAGGCCCTTGTGTGGACACGCATGCCGGGTCTGACTAGATTCCTGAGGGAGTGTCTCGCGAAAGCGCCTCTTACCTGTGCTTCCGGCCTCCATTTCTGAAACGGTGCTGTATGACAATGTCGTTCTCGATTGCCAGTCTGATTTCTCTGATGCTTGTCGCCCAACCGGCGGCCCCCCAACCGGCTACCGGCCAGGTTCTTTCGGCGACTCCGGAGGAGGCGGAGTTGATCTTCTCCGCGTCGAGTCTGGTCCAAATCGACCGCGTTTCCGATCTCCGGCTCAGCCATACCTGGTCGACCTACGGGCGGCCCGAGCCCAGGTATCTCTATGGCCCCAACGGGCTCGCTCTGAAGCGCACCGGTTTCGACGCGCTTGACGCCTTCGTTCATTGGTCGGAGGTCGAGCCGCTGGCGCGTCGCTTCGACCAACAGTTCTACATCTCCGATGCCGCGATCGAACTTGCCACCCGGACTGGCCTGGCTCCGTCCGTCACGCTCGTCGCCGCCCCCCACATCTCCGTCCCCGAATGGTTCCGAAATGGCCCACAGGCCACGTTCTTTTCGAGTCTCGAACACAACCGGAACACGACGACGCTCTCCCTCTGGAATCCGGTCTTGACCGGCCACTATCAGCGTCTCGTACGGGGGGTTTGCGAGCGATACGGCGACGACTTGGAGAATCTCGTGCTCGCGCCCAGCGGAAGTTATGGTGAGACCGCCTATCCTTCCGGGGGCGGTCTACATCTTTCGCCCAACTTCTATCAGGGACGGCGCTGGTGGTGCGCGCAGCCCGAGGCTCGCGAGGCGTTCCGGAAATGGTTGCTTGAGCGGCATGGGAGTTTGGAGGCGGTTTCGAAGGCTTGGGCGGGTGACATCCGGGACGCGACCGCGATTGCCACCGCCCCGCACAATTACATCTGTTTACCGGCTGAAGACGGTTACGAGCAGTATTTCCGCGATGCGGCCGGGCTCCCGCCGTTCATGCAGAATCGCTTTCGCGATTTCTCCACCTGGTATGCCCGCGCCATGGAACGGCACGCCGAGTTCTGGCTGCAACGCGCCAGGCAATACCGGAAACAAGGCCGCGTCACTCTCGCCCTGGCTGGGGATGGACATCCTCAGACCGGCGCCGATCTCCCCCGGCTCGTTCACCTCGCCTCACAATACCATGCCGATGTCCGCTACGCGCCGCCGGGGCACTTGCCCGGCCGCATCTTCGCGCTCGCGGGACCGGTCGTCTCGGCCGCGCGTCACTATGGGGTCGAGTTGGAATTGGATGCCACGGGTGCCTCGGTGCCTCAGGGGCTACGGTCGTTTTTGTGGCTGGCGACCGCCGCGCCTTCTCGGACTCTCGTCTCCGATGCCGTTTTCGGTTCCAAGGACCCAAGAGCGATCGATGGAGCTCGGTTCGCCATCGAGCTCATTCGCGAACATCTAACTAGCGTCCCCACGGGTGAGCCACGCATCGAGGTGGCGCTGCTTATGCCCGAATCGCGTCTCGCGCTCGACCATCGTCGGCTCCTCGCCTGGCAGGGATTCGCGGCGCGATTGAGGGATGTTGTCGACCTGGAGATCTTCAGCGAGTCTTTGGTGCGCGATGATGCCTTAGCTTCGGTTCGATTCTTGGTCTCTCCACCCGAAGCGTTGCCCGATCCCGAAACCTCGGCCAAGATTGAAGCTTTTGTCGAGGCGGGCGGAGTCTGGATCGCGCCGACCGAGTCATTGCCGGAGCCCTTCCGGGACCGGCTCGCGCAAGACCCAAACAACCCGGTTGCAGGCGTAGGGGAAGGGTATGTAGCCGAGGTCGACGCGCGTCCGGGACGGCTCGTGCGTGAAGTCGCCCGCGTCTTGCAGACGCAGGATCTTTGGCCGCCGCTCCAATGGCCTTCGTGGCAGATCGATGATGTCTTTGTCACCGTGCGCGAAGATGACAGCCTGCTCTTGTTCAACACCGGCCAACGGGCCGCTTCCGTAACGATCGCCGGGGCCACCCAACCCGTGCATCTCGACGCGCAGGCGTTAAGGGTCTTGGGCAGTAAGAAATAGTTGTTCGTAGAAAGGGGTTCCACCACCTTTGTCTCTACCGCCGCCCAAACGGTTGTGAGCGTAGCGATGATTGCCACAAGAATCGGTCGTGGGAAAGAGATACGCATTTTCGCTGTGAGGTCACCTTGTTTCCGCGCGTGATTGACTTTCGGGATATCTAAGATAAAATACTTGTTGGTGGATGAGGAATTCTCCAACGCACACATGACGTATGAGCTCGTCTCTCTGGAGTTTTGTCCGGTTGGAGAGATCGACTCTCTTTCCAAGACGATTGGGGGAAGTCGGGTGGGGAGGAAGGCAATATCCGTTCAAGAAAGATTCATTCTTCAATCGGAAAGAACTTCTGAACGATCCCTATTCAGTACGCGCGACAGCCCGTCGAGAATCAAGAGGCGAGTCGATGAACGAGAGGTCGGGGTTCACCCGTGGAAAGGTAGACAAACGTGATGAAGTCGCTAGGTGTTTTGATCGGCGGGGTTTTTGTGGGGGCGCTTGCTGTAGAAATTGCGCGCAAGAATTATATTGAAACGCTTGACAAGGTCACTAATGGTGTTCGTGAGCGGCTCGCCAAGATCCCTCCATTCCAATGTCTAGAGCCTACTAAACGCACGAGCTCGTTTCCTTGGCTTCGGGAGCCTGAGCCATGGTGGAAAAGAATAATATAGGGGGCGAAGCCGTCATCCTCTCTGTTTGAGTTTCGTCTATTGGTGATGGCACGGTCTCGGGTAGAGAGACCGATCACGATATATAGTCACGAATTAGTTTGATGTTCTCCGGGGGGGTCTCGAAGGGAAGCGCCCCCGTGCCCAAAAGGCAGTTCGGACGAATCTCGCTTAGTTCCAGAACTCGATCCACACCGCGAAGAATCTCCTCTTCCGATCCCCTCGCCACCGTCTCCGATTCCAGGTTCACACGCACGACCACATCCGGCTTGCCCACCGATTTCTTCAAGAACGCTTCTTGGTCCGTCTCCGCGGGACAGATCACATAGCCGGTCCCTGTGGCTAGCATATCGTCCAGAATCGGGGTGGTGTCGCCGCCGATCACGCACGGTACCGGATGGCCCGAAACCTCGGCGGCAATATCCATGATCCGTTTGAGCGGACCGAGTTCGACTTCATGAAACAAGTGGGGCGAGAGCATCGGAGGTGTCGCGGCCGACTCGAAGAACGCGACGTCGAGCCCGCTTGCGATGATCGCCTTACAGAAGGCCGTCTGATTCTCCGCCAGCTGCATCAACCATCGCGAGGTCTCTTCGGGGTAAAAGGCGACATCTTCTAGCAGGCCGGTTATCCCGCGCACGTTCATGGCGATCGAGAACGGACCGCTGACCGGGATGCGCACATCCGCATCCGGGAGTTCTTTGGCCAACCGGCGGCCCACAGCCAGCAGCATGGGGATACGCCCTGCCGTCGCCGGGTCGTAGACGGAGAGTTTCCGGCCCTCATCGAGCGAGTTGACCAGTGGCGTGTGGATCGCGGGGATACCTTCGCCGCTGGGTTGGTTGACCACTGCGCCGTAGGCTTCCGCTTCGAGGTTATAGATGTCGATTCCCAGCACGATCGGCTCGTGCCGGTACAACTCAAACGCGGTGCGATGTCCCTCAAACAGCAGTTCGGGGTCGCGTGACGTATCCCAAGGCGTTCGTTTGATCAGAGCCGCCGCGTGTTCGTACACAGAAGGATTGAACGGAATTTTCATCGTCTGACCGTCTCACTTTGAACCGTGTGCCCGAGTGGCTGTCGCGAAGCGGCAGTTGGTTCGAGGGCCACGAGGATATGGGTGCACATGTTTCTGTATGCACTCCGTGTCAGCATAGCACAAAACACCACTCCGCGTTTCGGGCTTCAGTATTGGCTCACGGCTCGACAGACGCTCTAGATTCAACCGGCAAAATCTGTAAAAGTGAAACGCTGACTCTCTGGAAAACCGAGGCCCGAGGACGACCATGAACGTATTTTCCCGCACGAATCTCCCGATGCGCCGACTCGCTGTTGTCGCCGTGTCACTCTTCTTCACCCCATTCGCGATGGTGGCGCACGCCGCCCAACTCGACATTCAGCTCGAACAGGCTGTGCTCGTCGTTCCCAAGAAACTGACTGGCGTGGAGAGCAACGCCATTGACCTACTTCTAGACGAAGTCGAGAAACGTACGTTGATCCGGTGGGAAGTGACCGACACCTGGTCGAAGGGGTCCAAGCCTGTCATCGCCATCGCCAAGGCTGACGCGATCCAGAAGATTGCCAAGCCCCACGCCAGCCTACTCAAAACGCGCAAGCCGCTCACGCAAGGCGAGGAAGGCTACCGGATTCTGAGCGTCTCCGACTCGTCTCAACCGGCGCTGCTTGTGATTGGGCACGACGACCGGGGCCTTCTTTTCGGCTGCGGAAGGCTCCTGCGCGAACTTCGCATGACGAAGCGGCGTGTCGGGCTCGAACGTGCCTTGGATATCGATACTGTCCCCGCGATTCCGATCCGTGGCCATCAGATGGGCTACCGCCCCAAGACCAATTCCTACGATGCCTGGTCGATACCGATCTGGGAGCAGTACCTGCGCGACCTGATCGTCTTCGGCACCAACGCCGTCGAGCTGATCCCGCCTCGCTCCGACGATGCCGCCGATAGTCCGCATTTCCCGTTACCCCCCATGGAGATGATGATCCGCATGTCGCAGTTGTTCGACGATTACGATACGGATGTCTGGGTCTGGTATCCCGCCATCGACAGCGATTACACCGACTCTGGGACGATGGACAATGCTCTGAAGGAATGGAGTGACGTTCTCTCTCAGCTGCCCCGCGTCGACGCCATTTTTGTCCCCGGTGGCGACCCGGGCAAGTCGCCGCCCAAGGTCCTGATGACCATCCTCGAAAAGCAGATGGAGAATCTCCGGCGGCATCATCCCAAAGCGGAACTCTGGGTCTCTCCTCAGGGTTTTCACCCGGAATGGATGGATGAGTTCCTCGGCCTGGTCCAGGAGCGGAAACCGGCCTGGTTGGATGGCATTGTCTTTGGCCCGCAGAACTGCATCGGACTCCCCGAACTCCGCGAGCGTCTGCCAAAACAGTACCGTATCCGCCGCTATCCCGACATCACCCACAACATCCGTTGCCAGTATGCCGTCTCCGAATGGGATGTCGCGTATGCCATGACCGAGCACCGTGAATCCATCAACCCCCGGCCGCGCACCATGGCCCACGTTTTCCGGCTCTGGAAAGATTCCGCCGACGGTTTTATCACCTATTCCGAAGGCTGCAACGACGATGTCAACAAGATTCTCTGGTCGGCTTTGGGGTGGGACCCCGAACACGATGTCGTCGATATTCTGCGTCAGTATTCGCGATATTTTATCGGTGAAGACTACGCCGACACATTCGCCCAGGGCCTGCTTGCGTTGGAGAAGAACTGGGACGCTCCGCTGCTGACCAACAGCGATGTGATGACCACACTGCAACGCTTCCAAGCGTTGGAGGATGCCGCCACTCCGCAGGTTTTGCTCAAATGGCGTTTTCAGCAGGCGCTCTACCGCGCCTACTACGACGCCTACATCCGCTCTCGTCTGTTGTATGAAACGCAGTTGGAGGCGTCGGCCATGGATACGTTACGCCGGGCCGACGAGTGGGGAACTCTTCTCGCCATCGAGCGGGCGGAGGCGATTCTGAACCGCGCCGTGCTCGAACGTCCCGCCGTCGATTGGCGCAACCGCGTCTTCGAACTCGCCGAAGCGCTCTATCAGAGTATTCGTATGCAGTTGAGCGTTCCGCGCTATCAGGCCATCTACCACGAACGGGGGGCGAATCTGGATTCGATCGACCGGCCGCTCAACAACCGCAACTGGTTGATGGACCGGTTCGCCGAGGTTCGCGAGATCGACAGCGAAAAAGAACGTCGGCGTGCGCTCGGCCAGATTGTGAACTGGACCGATCCCGGGCCGGGCGGTTTTTATGACGATCTGGGTGACGTGGCCAACCAACCGCATCTGATTCGTGGCCTGGGTTATCTCGCCGATCCCGAGTATCGCCAGAGCTCACGCGTCGCGTTCGATTACTCTCGTGCCTTTCGCATGTCTTGGATTCGATTTGCCGAAACGCGCTATGGAACGCCGCTGCGGATGCGCTACGAGGATCTCGATCCCAGCGCATCCTACTCTGTGAAGATCGTCTATACGGGTGAATGGAGATATCACGGTGATATCCGAATCCGGCTTGAGGCCGATGGCCGCCAGATTCATCCTCCGATGGCAAAGCCGCGACCCGTCAAGCCGCTCGAATTCGGCATTCCGCAAGAGCTGACGCAGGACGGTATCTTGGAGTTGAGTTGGTTTGACAACCAAGACCGTACCGGCGCGGGGCGGGGGTGTCAGGTCGCCGAGGTCTGGTTGATGCGCAACCCGGATCGCTAGAGTTGTTCTCAGAAGTCAGTCCCTCTTGGCGAAGCCAAGAACTCCTCCCCCAAAGATTGGGGGAGGTTGGGTGGGGGTTGAAATCAAACCGGCCTCTCTACCCCGTCAGCCCACTCAGCCTTCGTTTGGCTTTCGCTTTGAGGATCGAGCCGATGGAGATGTTCTCGGCGATCGATTCCAGGGACGGCGCACTGGCCCGTGCGATATCCTTGCGCATCAGCCCCTGTTTATAAATCAGTTCAGAGACCCGCTTGCCGATCATATAGTAATGATAGAGCTCTTCCCGAGGCATGTTTTCCTCGTTCATATACGGCCAGCGGTTGAGCATAAAATCGCGCTCGTTCTGCAGGTCTTCTGTCTGCCGGACGATGCCTTCCAGATTATGCTCGCTGATCCCGAGTTTGGCCTTCGCTTGTTCCCAGATTTCCGTACCCGGGAAAACCTGGAGCGGACCGAACGCGACCGAATCGAAAAGGTCCGAGTTCGAAGCCACAAAATCGAAATTGGCAAGAATATCTTCTCGCGTTTCGCCGGGAATACCGATGATGAAGATGGAGTGGAAACGGACGCCGTGTGCCCGCGCCAGTTTCAGGGCTCGCAGGTTGCCTTCCGCCGAACACCCTTTTTTATTCAAGATATCCAAAGCTGAATCGGAACCGGATTCGAAGCCGATATCGAGAACGCGCATGTTGATGTTGGCCAGCCCCTCGACCAGCTCGTCGCTGAGTAGGTTGGCCCGCACGAAACTACGAAACTCGATTCCGTCGTGCAGACCGCGCTCGTGGATTGCGTTGGCCAGTTCCAGCGATCGGCGGGGATTGGCGATAAACAGATCGTCGAAAATCTGAATCTCCGAAGGGTCGTACGTCTCGCGGATATGCTCGATCTCGCTGAGGATGTATTCTTGCGATGGGAAGCGGTAACGGCGGCCCCAGTGTTGGATCGTCGAACAGAACGAGCAATCGTAGGGGCACCCGCGCGAGGTCATGATATTGACGATCCCTCCGCGCTTCGACCATTTATCGTGGATCAACTCGCGGTCAGGGAAAGGGATGTCATCGAGTTCTTTGATAATCTCTCGTGCCGGCGTTCGTTCGAGTGTCCCGTCTTCATCGTGAAACAGAAGTCCCGAAATCTTCCGCAGATCTTCCGGCGCGAACGCTTTCCGTTCTTTCCACAGTCGCACCATCTCTGCGAATGTCGCTTCGCCCTCGCCCAGAACCGCAACATCGAAAACCGGGTCCAGGACCGTGGGCAGCGTCGAGACATGGGGACCTCCACAGATCACCGGGCAGCCCAGCGCCTCTTTCAGCTTGCGGGCTTTTTGGATCGCATAGGGGTAGTTGAAGGTGACGAAGGTCAGTCCGACGAAATCGGGTTTGTGGGCGATCAGGTCGTCCGGGTCGCGTTCGACGACGAACTCGACGTCGCCTTCGTGCTGTTTGACATAGGACGAGAGGTACCCGAGACCCAGTGGGGGAACGTACGACCACGTTCCGTCGATTTCAGGATGGCAACATAGGGCGAGGCCGATTTTGACAGTCACGTTTCACTCTCTGGAATACTGCTTCTCGAAAACAGTACCGGGATTGCAAACAACACCGCTAGCGTACCAGCGACCGGCCGTATTCCAGAGAGACGCCAAAACGTCTCTTGGAAGTTCCTTCCTCCAGCGCGCACGAAGTGCCCGCGGGATTCGGGCATTCAGCGTCTTCCAATCGGAAAGAACTTCTGAGAGATACTTTACAGCTCTTTGATCCGCAGATTGCGGTATAGCGCTTTCCCCTT
This sequence comes from uncultured bacterium, assembly GCA_964436365.1. Classification (GTDB taxonomy): domain Bacteria; phylum Hinthialibacterota; class Hinthialibacteria; order Hinthialibacterales; genus CAYTDF01. Next base: position 10,277 of record CAYTDF010000090.1, read on the forward strand.
TCGCCGCTTGTACTGGAAGGCGATGTGACCTTCGGGACGCAGTTTCGGAAGCCTCGGGGTCTTGCTGATGTCGATATCTTGAACCACTTCGCCGTTGATCGTCACTCTCAGATTAGGTTCGTTGAGGGCGATCTCGACTGCGTTCCAAACTTTGGCCTCGTTGGTCGGATTCGATGTAGCAGCCAGTGCGCCGAAGATCGCCCCACTGCTCCTCTTGTTCGGTTTCTTTCCAGCGTCGGCCACCAGCTGAATTTCGAATACGGTTTCACGATTCGCCTTCACCTTCTTGGGATCCTTCTTGAGTTCCTCCTTTGTGCCCCCGAAGACCTTCTCTTTCGGCGTACGGAGCAGGACGCCGCTGTTGCCGCCTTATTTTTCGAACATCACGTCGAAACGCAGGACGAAGTTCTTGTATTTCTTTTCGGTGATCAGAGCCCACCAGTCGTAGTTACGGAACCAGAGTGCTTTTTCCTCTTCATGGAACTTCGGGCCGGTGAACTCCAGACCCTGAACCAGCCAGCCCTTCTTCAAGTTCTTCTCGGTCCCATCGAACAGCGAAACCCAGCCACCCTCTCTCTTTTCCGCCTTGGTCAGTCCGACCTGCGCGAAGGCGGGAACCGCCAACCCAACAATCACCGCCACCGCTAGCGCTATCTCGAAGTTCCTCGTCGTTTGAACGTTCATCTGAACCACCTTTTCTGCATTCTCCGCTCAGAGCTCTGCACAGGGAATAACGTTTGGGTGACGTTCGAGTGACGGTCGTGCCTGTAGATTTATGTTCAGATGGCTTGAATTCGTCGTTGAATGAGGCCAAGAATCCGATGTCAAAGGCGATTGACCCCTTGGGTGAGCCTATGTACAATGCTCAAAGATCGAGATTGGACCTCCAGGGCCGGGGAATCTCCTTGGTTGCCCCTTCTTGGGAAAAGCAGAGAGCCTAGTTGGGAAATCTAGGCTGATGTTTCTATTGTCTGCGAAAGAGGAATTGAGATGAAGAAAGCCTTTACTTTAATCGAACTGCTGATTGTTGTTGCGATTATCGGCATTCTGGCCGCCATTGCCGTGCCAAACTTTTTGAACGCCCAGATGCGCGCCAAGCTGGCGCAAGTCGAATCCAACATGAAAGCCCTGAGTACGGCCACGATGGCCTATTACACGGATTACAGCCTCTTCCCGCTGCACGAACACGTCTACAACAGCAATGGACTGACCACGCCTGTGGCCTATATCGGGAGCATCCCCATTGATGTGTTTCAGATGGAGAGTTTCGACAGAATGGTGCAGACCCGGCTCTCCCAGAACAAGAGCACCATCCACCCCGAACCGTTTTACACGCTGAACGGCGGCGGGGCTTATGGGCAACCGAGCTTGGACAAGAACATTCCAACCTGGGATAACCGCGGTCTATCGTTGATCTGGCGGTTCGCCTCCGATCCGGCGCTTTTCCAGAAAGCGCGCGGCCAGTATCCCAACGGAAGGTATTTCGTCAGTCTCGGTCCCTCCCGCGAGCATCAGCCCTGGACGTTCAACGTATCCAACGGCCTACACAGTTCCGGCGACATCATCGGCGTCGCACCGTGAATTGCCCGACCGCTCTTCCGCTACGTATTCTCCTCCTTCGCGCCCTTCGCGATTCAATGGTGTAAAGAACCTCCCTGAAATCCCCCTGCCCAAATAAAAAAAACGCCCGGAACGTTAGTCCCGGGCGTTTCGCTTAGCAGGGTTGTTCTTGCGGGTGAACCGCTTACAGCTCTTTGATCCGAAGGTTGCGATACAGAGCCTTGCCTTTTTTCAACTTGTACTGGAAGGC
>CAYTDF010000091.1:0-12026 GCA_964436365.1 uncultured bacterium
AGGCCGATGATGCCTTTGATCAGGCCGCGTTTGATGAGATTCCTGCGAATGTCCGCTTCCTTGTTGCCCCTAAAGAGCACGCCGTGTGGGAGAATGACCGCGCCCTTGCCTTTGCTCTTGAGGGACTTGATGACGTGGAGCAGGAAGGCGTAGTCGCCGTTCTTGGCTGGGGGCACACCATGCTCGAACCGTTTGAACTCGTCGTTGTCGGGATCGAAACCGTTGGTCCAGGACTTGGCTGAGAATGGAGGATTGGCGACGGCGAAATCGAAGGTCTTGAGCGTATCGTCGGGATTCTTGTAATAGGGGCTGGAGAGCGTGTTGTCCTTCCAAAGTTCGGCGGTTGGATGGTCGTGCAGAATCATGTTCATCCGGGCCAATGCCCAGGTGGCGTTATCCTTCTCCTGGCCATAGATGGTGATGCCGCGCGGGGCCTCGTCGACGGCTTTGAGCAGAAGCGAGCCGGAGCCGCAGGTGGGATCGTAGATCGTCTGGTCCTGGCGGGTTTTGGGGTCTACGACGACGACCTTGGCGATGATGCGGGAGACTTCAGCGGGGGTGTAGAACTGTCCCTTGCTCTTGCCGGACTCGGTGGCGAAGTTTCGCATCAGGTACTCGTAGGCGTCGCCGAGCAGGTCATCGCCCTCGGCCCGGTTGGCTCGGAAGTCCAGGTCATTGAAGATCGCCACCAGTTTGGAGAGGGTATCCTGCATATCCTTGCCCTTGCCGAGCATGCTCTCCTCGTTGAAGTCGGCGGCGTCGATGACACCTACGAGGTCGTTGGCTTCGGCGAACTTGCCGATGATCTTGTTGATCTTGTCACCGATCTCCTTGTCGCCCTTAAGCGCGACCATGTCGGCGAAGCCACCGCCTGGGGGGATGACGATCACCGTGTCAGTTTTGTTCGCGTTCTTGTCCGAGACGTACTTCATGAACAACAGCGTCAGGATGTAATCCTTGTATTGCGAAGCATCCATCCCGCCGCGAAGTTCGTCGCAGCTGCTCCAAAGCGAGCTGTAGAGTTGAGATTTCTTGAGCGCCATAACTGTTCGATACCCCTTCAGTGCACTGGAGACATGTCTCCCGCAGAACTCTTCTTCTCATCGCCATCGATGCGAGCTTCCGATTCGCCTACCTCGATGGCCGTGGGCCGTTGATCTTCCTCGACCGTCGGTATCCGTACCCCCGACCGTCTGTAATCCAAGATGACAGTGTATAAAGTGTCCCGCGTCCGGGATAGTGGGAGATCCACCGCGGATGGGATGCGCGGGCCTTCTCTGCCACCGGCGGTGCCTGAGGCTGTACGGGACGTGGAGAACAACGATCTCGGTTCGGGTGGCCTTTGGGTGTGGTCGACCCAGAAGATGGCCAGAAACGCTCATACACGCCCAGAACGCACTGCGAGACCTGCGCGTGTCCCGCATGCCGTCTCCCCGGCCGCGACAGCGGGAACGATATCCGAGGGCCGTTGTTTGTTTCTAAGAAACGTACGGCGAAAAGAAACCCCGCAGCATCGAGGCTACGGGGTCAGGGGGGGGAGAGTTGCTTGCGTACTCAGAGAACAGAACGCCCGGACCCGCAACCCGGTAACGCGGCGACCGGTTTTCGGTGGGGGAGGGGATCAGAATGATACGAAGAGCCTATTGGGACAACTGCCCTGGAGCCCTCTGGAGTGTGCTCTGACCTACCCCCAAATGCTTACCCAGTGCTTACCCAAAGAAAAACCCGCCGGGTGGCGGGTTTCGTAACTTGAGTGTTTTCAAGCTCCTCGGGTAGGACTCGAACCTACAACACACTGGTTAACAGCCAGTTGCTCTGCCGATTGAGCTACCGAGGAATAGCCTGCGTTGGCAGGCCGAAAAAGAAACATAGCTCTGTTGTTCGTCTCGGTCAAGCGATTCCGGGGGTAGGATTTGTCGAAGTGTTAAGGAAACTGTTACTCGAATGGGGTTAAGTTATTTAATTTCAGTATGTTTTGTTGCTTGTGCGGACGAGTTCGGACGTCGATTGTTTCTTTGCGTCGCAGTTTGCATCGCGGGTGTCGAGCGGTCCAGCATGCTGCGGGTGGGACTGCCTCGTCCGGCTGCCGAAGGTCGGCTACTCTGTCTGCATAATGAATGCTTTCTCTCAAAAATCACAGGTTGCTCTCATACAGTTTCCCGGATCCAACTGCGAATCCGAGACGGTGCGTGCTTTGGAGGCTGCCGGCCTTTCGGTGACCACCGTGCGGTGGAACGAGTCTCCCGACCGTCTCGAGGCATTCGATGCTTACGTGATCGGTGGTGGTTTTTCTTATGAGGACCGGATACGAGCCGGTGTCATCGCCGCCAAAGAACCGTTGTTGGAGACCATGTGTCGGCGTGCGGGCGAGGGGGCTCCCGTACTTGGCATCTGCAACGGCGCGCAGATCCTGCTTGAGACAGGGCTCATTCCCGGATTTCATCCGGGCGAGGTACAGATGGCTCTCGCGCCCAACCGGATGGCGGTTGGCGATACGATTGTTCGCCGGGGGCACAACTGTGTTTGGGTCGAGCTCCGCTACGAAGCCAAGGCTGGGCGGACACCCTTTACGGCGGAGTTGCAGACCGGTGACCACGTTCCGATGACCATCTCTCACAGTGAGGGGCGGTTCGTGTGCGAGTCCGAAGAGACTCTCCAGCGGCTTGAAGAGAACGATCAGGTCGTCTATCGCTATGTCGGTGCGGACGGTGAGCCTTCCGAATCCTTCCCGGACAATCCGAATGGCTCGTGGAGTTCGGTCGCGGGGCTTTGTAATCCGGAGGGCAACGTTGTGGCGCTCATGCCGCATCCCGAGCGCGCTTCGTTTCTCCACCAGGTTCCGTCGCATTGGCCGGGGCCGTGGGGAGACCGCAAGCGGGACGCTGTTGGGTCGTGGGAGGCGTTTTCCGGGGCCGGTCCTGGTTTGACGATGTTTCGATCCTTGGCTGCGCGGCTCGGGGAACACGTCTGAACGTGAAGGCCGAGGTTGCTTCTATCCTTTTGCGTTGATCGATCGTGTCTGGTGAGGCTGGAAATGAAGGCTCCGCGTGCGTTCACACTGATCGAACTGCTCATCGTCGTGGCCATCGTCGGGATTCTGGCGGCGATTGCCGTGCCGAACTTCTTGAATGCGCAGACTCGCGCCAAGATCGCGCGCGCTGAAGCGGATTTGAGAAGTCTCACCACGGCCTTGGAATCGTATTATCTCGATAACAACCACTACGTACCATTGTATCTAAGCGCGGGTTGGGGCGGTGGATACAGCCCGAACAGCATCAACTCGCACAGGTTATTACCGCTTTCCACACCGATCGTGTATATCCCTTCTATCCCACCGGAAGCGTTTGAATTGGAGAAGGCGATCCCGAACTACAATTACGATACGTATGCTTATGGAGACAAGGCTGCGTATGACGATTCGACCTGGCGTAAGTGGTTTGAGCCAAATGCCAAGTTCTTGTATTCAATTCGAAGTTGTGGTCCCGACCGCGCCTCGAATATTCTCGAACCCAATTCGTTCCCGCACTACATCTTACCTTATGCGCCTTCGAACGGGCTTGTGAGCCGGGGTGACATCAATCGTTTCGGGCCGTAGTTTGCGAGTGGGTTTTTCTCTAACCGCCACTCTTGGCTGACGAACGGTGGCGGAGCACGTCGGCGAAGACTGCAATGATGATGATCGAGCCGATGACGATGCGTTGCACGTAGGGCGAGATACCGTGCAAGTCGCAGCCGTTACGCAGGAAGCCCATCAATGCCGCACCGATCAGCGACCCCAGAATCGTGCCTTCGCCGCCCAGCAAACTCCCACCGCCGATCACCACAGCGGCGATCACATCCAACTCCCGGCCGACGGCGACCGTTGGCTGCCCAGTGATCAAGCGCGACGCCTGCAAGATTCCCGCGATGCCTGTCGCCAGTCCGCCAAGCGTGTAGACGCAGATCTTCATGAAGTTCACACGGATCCCACAGAGCCGCGCCGTCTGCTCGTTGGAGCCGATGGCGTAAACATTGACTCCGAACACCGTCTTTCGGAGTAGCATCCATGCCAGCGTTGCAAAAACAAGCAGAAACATAAACGAATACGGAATGGAGAGTCCTCCCAGCGACAACTCTGCGCTCGTGAGATCCTCGAAGTTTTCGGGGAGGTTGGTGATCGAGATGCCTCCGGCCGTTTCCAACGCTGCACCCCGGAAGATCTCTAGCGTACCCAACGTGACGATGAAAGGTGGCAGCCGAAGCGTGGTGATCATCAGGCCGTTAAAGAACCCGCAGAGCGCGCCCGTGCCAACTGCGGCAAGGATGGCGATGGGCACAGAGCCTGTGCTGCGAAGCGCCAATGTCCCCGTGATGCCCGAGAGCGCGATCAGTGAACCGACTGAGAGGTCGATGCCTCCGCTCACAATGACGAAGGTCATCCCCACTGCGCATAGGGTTACCACCAGAATCTGCCCGGCCACGTTCCCGAGATTAGCGGGCGTCAGGAAAGTCTTCGGCTCTAAAATACTAAAAAGAACGATGATAATAATGAGTCCGATCAACGGACCCAACAAGTCGAAGATCTTCTTGATCCCGAATGAAATTCTCGGAGGTTTGGTGTTAGCCATGGTTGGGCTCCCAATCGAGGCCGGTGGCGAGGGCCATGACCCCGTGTTCGTCGATTTCATTGACTGCGTATTTGCGGCTCAGGCTTCCACGGCACATGACGTAGAGCGAATCGCAGAGCCCAAAAATCTCCGGCAAATAGCTGGAGATGAAAATTACGGCGCGTCCCTCTTCTGCCAGTCGGCACAGCAGGCGATAAATCTCTTGTTTCGCACCGATGTCGATCCCTCGCGTCGGCTCGTCCATGAGGAACACTTGAGCCTCCGCTGAAAGCAGTCGCGCGATCGCCACTTTTTGCTGGTTGCCTCCAGAGAGTTCGCCGACGCGTTGAGTGGCCGATGTGGCCTTGATGCTTAAAGTCTGCATGTGTGTGTCGGCGATCGCGTTCTGCTTGCCGTCTGAAACCCACCATCCGCGAAGTAGCCCGCCGCGTGTGCAGCGGCGCAACGAAGAGAGCGTGGCATTGACGCCGATAGAGAGGTTTTGCGCCAAACCTTCCCCGGACCGGTCTTCGCTCAAGAGGCCGACTCCTTTGGGGACGAGACGGGTGGGAGAGAGCCGTTGTAGTGGCACATCCTGCATTCTCCCTGACACATTTGTCTTGACGGTGAACTCGCTTACATCGCTCCGGTCCAACCCGAACGCCGCACGGAACATCTCTGTCCGGCCAGAACCCACGAGTCCGGCGACGCCCACGATCTCACCGGCCCGCACCTCGAAGTTCGCGTCGCGCGTACCGTTGGGACTATTCAATCCTTGCACCGTGAGCATGGGATGTCGTGGGTTGGGTTTACGATGGGGATACAGATCTTCGATCTTGCGTCCCACCATGTGCTGAATGATCTCGGCGATGGTCACGTCTGCGATGGGCGCGTGGTGTACGAGTTCTCCATCTCGCAGTACACTAACCTCGTCACCGATCTCGCCGAACTCCTCCAAGTAGTGGGAAATATAGATGATCGCGACACCGCTCTCTTTCAGAGAACGGATCGTTTCGAACAGTGTCTCGGCCTCTTGTTCCGACAGAGCCGCTGTGGGCTCGTCCATGATGATTAAGGACGCATTGACTGCCAGTGCACGGGCGATCTCTACCAGCTGCCTCTGAGCGATCCCGAGGTGTGCCGTGGGCATCTTCGGATCCAGGTCCGCTGATAGCCGATCGAACAACTCGTTACATCGGCGGATCTGATCTCGTTCACGGACAAAACCCGAGGAGGTGAGTTCTTGTCCCAGGAAGACATTGGAGTGCACGGGTAGATGGAGCGCGAGGTTCAACTCCTGATAGATCATCGCGATCCCTTGCCGGAGCACATCGACAGGACCGCGGCGGGTCAGAGGAGCGCCCCGCCAGGTGATCTCACCTGTATCGGGCAGGTGCACGCCCATGAGAGCCTTCATCAGGGTGCTTTTGCCCGCGCCGTTCTCACCGGCAAGGATATGCACCGTCCCGGCATGAACGTCTAGGCTCACATCGTGCAGCGCCACCGTTGCGCCAAACCGCTTCCCGGCATTCCGGATGGAGAGCAATGGAGGGCCGGGAGGTTCGGCTGGCGATGATGGGCGCGCGCCCGCGGGATTGTTTGGCACACGACTCCTATTCATCGAGGATACTGAGATCCGGGGTCAGCAGTTTCGTCATTTCCGGGGTGTCGATATTCTCCGTCGTCACCACCCGAACGCCTGTGTCCACACGCTTTTCGACCGCTTTGCCGTCAAGATGATTCACCATCGTTTCGACGGCCAGATAACCCATTCTGAATGGGTCCTGAACCACCAAAGCCTGAATCTCTCCGGTGCGTAACGCTGTCAGGAGGTCGTCGGAGGAGTCAAAGCCGATGAAGGCTTTCTTTCCCGCCAGTTCTTGAGATTTCAGCGCGCGCCAAGCGCCGAACGTCATCGGTTCGCACGAGGCGAAAATACCGTCGGCGTCGGGGTGGCGTGTCAGCAGATTCTGTGTAACCGTGAGGGCGACTTCCCGGTCGCTTTTCCCGTATTGCATGTCCACTACTTCAATATCCGGGAACTCTTTTTCCATCGTCTCTTTGAAACCGTTTTCACGCTTCATCGTGGAACCGCTGCCCGGTTCGTTGGCGATGATGATGACTTCACCTTTTCCGTTCAGCAGTTTCGCCATCGTTTGTGCGGCCAGCTGCCCACCTGCGTAGTTATCTGTCGCGACGAAACTAACGTAATCTTTCGTGTCCGCGCCGGAGTCAAATAGAACGACGGGGATATTGCTTTTGTGGATGCGGCCGATCGCTGGCAACAGGGCTTGAGCGTCCAGCGGAGCGAGACAGATGCCGTCAACCTGCTTGATGATGAAGTTCTCCACGATTTGAATCTGGCGGTCGCGTTGTGTTTCCGATTGGGGCCCTTGCCAGACGGCCTCGACATCCAGTTTTTTCGCGGCCGTCATCGCCCCGGCTTGCACGGTCTGCCAGAACTCGTGCGCGGTGCCTTTGGGGATCACCGCCAGCGTTCTCTTGCTCGGGCCTTCATCCGAAGATGGGCCGCCGCAACTCCATGTCAACAGAACGGAAGCCGCCACGGCTCCCAATACGATGCGGCGGAGGGTTCTTGAATCTGATAGCGTCATGCTGCGGGTTCCTTTCGGCTCTTCCGGCACTCCGGCCGTGAGATGGATGAGTATCCACCGATTGAAGGCCTCTAATGGTTTGGACATGGCCAGGGTTGCCCCTCGTCGTCGGTCGCAATCCGAGTGCCTAGGATCGAGAGCGTTTGCCATTATAATCGCTCCCACGCCGCCGCGAAGCGGCCCACGGTACTGGGCACTCTGCTTTCTCCAATCCGACGGTTATTGTGGAGACAACACAAAAACTTTATCAGCGGAAGGCGGGGTATGATAGGCGCACGCGGCACGTCGGCCATTTTGGGGTTCGATTCAGGAGCACCTGTTTCCCATGCCAGCAGGGTGGTCGGTTCCAAGAGCGTCTCCCTGCAGTTCTTTCCGCCGGAAGAGACTTCAGAGCGCACAAGCAATGTGTCGCTTGCAACAAAGCGCTCCCAGTGGTCGACTACCAGTGGTCGGACGTTCGACCTCTTCCAATCGGAAAGAACACTTGGAAGACAGCATAGTCTCCCTCACGAGGTCTGATGGCATCCCCATGATACGGCTCTTCCTTGTGGTTCTAGCCATCCATCTCTTCTCATTTCAACCTTCGATCGGGTGGGAAGATTCGGCCGAACTTATCGTGGCCGGACGCGTATTGGCTCCCATGCACCCACCGGGCACACCGATTCCCGTCCTGATCTCGCACGTGGCCCAGTTGATCCCGCTGGGTTCAGCGCCCATGCGGCTGCATCTGTTACAGGGTGTTGTCGCCGCGGCTCTTGTCGTCTGGATTGCTGGGTATGTTGCGCGGCGCACAAGTTCCATCGGTGGTGTAGCCGCCGGACTCTTGATGGGCTGTGCGCTCTGGCCTGTCGCCGTCCGTGCCGAGGTCTATGTTTTCTCTCTCCTGCTGATCTTCATGATGGGGGCCCTGGTCGAGCGTTGGTGGTTGGCGGGGCGTTCGGCACGTTGTTCCGACCATCTATTGGGAGGGCTTGCCTTGGGGCTGGGGCTCTCGTGCAGTGCGCTTCTCTTGCCTTACCTTCTCGCTCCGGTGCTGGTGGTTCTCCTCGACCGCAAGGATCGCCTGAAGACCGGCATTCTCTGGACTGCGGGCCTTGTGCTGGGGCTGGCGCCGTACCTTCTTCTACCTTTTCGAGCCGCGAACCGTCCGTTCTGTGCGCCGGAGGGCTTGGCGACGCTTGAGGGGCTCTGGGATCATCTCTCCGGTGCCGCTTTTCGGCAGCAGTTCGCGGTGCAGGCCTACACACCGTCCTCTGTGGATTGGCTATGGATCGCGATGCTTCTCATCCTTCCGATCCTGTTCTGGTGGCTGGCGAATAGGACAACTCGTGTGTCTCCTGTGAGTTCTCTCCCACTGGAGAAGCCGGGTGCCCTCCCCAAGGAATTGGGGGAGACTGGGAGGGGGTTGAAGGAGAAACTCACCCAAGAGAGAACCGTTTTCCAATCGGAAACAGCGGTTGGGATATACTCCGGTGCTCCCGTCTGGCTGGTCGGGGCGTATCTTGGGTTACCCTGGCTGTTTCTCCCCGGCTCTCGTTCCGGTCTGCATTTTTTCCTCCCCACGCTTCTTTGTGTTGTTCTACTCGCGGCGCAGGCCTGCGGGGCTCTGCCGATCCCCTCGAGACTCAGCGCTCGGGGCCAGACCCTGGCGACCGTCTTAGGGACGGTGGTGGTCCTGATGTTTCCCTGGTGTGCGCCGAGGACGATTGCCCCTGCGTATGGCCCACAAGCCGCGCTGGAGCGGATCGCCGACCCCCTTCGGCCTGGGGACCGGGTGATTTGCGGTGAGATAGAGGTCACTTTTTGGCTCTGGTACGCGCGAGCGGTTGAGGGAGACCTGGAGGGTATCGAGCTGGTAGCCATGGCCCAGACCACCAAGGCGGCTCAGTGGGCCGAGCTCCTGCGCAATCCGCCCACGGAGCGGACCTGGTTTGACTTCGATCTTCCTGACTACGCTGAGCGCTTGAATAAGCAAGCGAATTGGCTTGACACGATCTCGCCGGATGGCTTGCTCTTGCGATCTCGGGCTCTTGAGGACCCGGCGTGGGATGCCGACGCCGAGCTGCGGTGGGTTCGCTCGACAGCTCCTCTTCTCTCTCCGTTCGGATTCCGGCGGTTGGGTTACCGTTACCACAACCTTGCACGTTTCTCTTCAAAACGCGACCCTGTCGCTGCGGACACGTACCGTTCCGCGGCTAGGTTTCTGCTGAACTGACAATACATATCATTTGTTTTTTGATAGACTTAAGTTGGATGGAGAATTAGTATGAGCGATCGATTTTTAGCCAAGCTTGCAACCGGATGCCTCGTGGGTGATGGCGGCATGGGTACGTTTCTCCAGGCCGCCGGCTTGCCGACGGGCTCTTGTGGGGAACTCTGGAACGTTGACGAATCTGACCGTGTTGTGGAGATCCAGCGGCGGTATGTCGAGGCCGGCTCGGACCTTGTTATCACCAACACTTTTGGTGGCAGTCCTCACAAACTGGCTGCTTACGGTCTCGCCGAGCGAGCGGAGGAGATCAACGCCGCCGCAGCCGATATGGCGCGCAGGGCCGTCGAGGGGGCGGAATCCGTCGTCCTTGGAGATATCGGGCCCAGCGGAGCGATTCTGGAGCCTTATGGTGAAGTTGAGTATGAGCCGCTGAAGGCAGAGTTCGCCCGGCAGGCGAAGGGGCTGGCCGATGGCGGTGTAGATGCTTTCATCATAGAAACCATGATGGATTTCAGTGAGGTCCGGTGTGCATTCGAGGCCATTCGGACGCACTCGGATCTTCCGATCGTGGTTTCGCTCTTTTTCGACACCGACAAGCGCAATCCGGGCCAGTTTCGAACCATGTATGGAGACACGCCCGCGACTGTCGCGGAGAAGGCGAATGCGTTGGGGGCGGATGTCATTGGCAGCAACTGTGGAATGCCCATCGACGATTTCGTGGAGTTGGCGGCCCGATTTCGAGAGGCCGAGCCCAACAAGCCACTGATCATGCAGCCCAACGCTGGGCTTGGCCGCCCGGGTGAGGATGGTGCCGTGATCTATGACGATCCACCTCAACGGATGGCTTCTCGCGCTACGGAGCTCTACGATGCCGGGGTGACGATTGTCGGCGGATGTTGTGGGACGGGACCCGATTATATCCGGGAAGTGCGGAAAATCGCCGATGCGAGGCTCGGCGGCCTTTCCTAATCGCCGCGGTTACGGATGTGCGCAAGCGCGTGCCGCCCGGCTGTTCTGTGCAACTTGCCGCCAACAGTCCCAAGGCGTACCGTTGAACGAGAGTTCTGGTCAAATCTGAGTGCTCGCGATGGAAATATGAAAAAACCGATGACCGAACGACGGCGAAAGTGGAGAGAGAGTGGGAAGCACGTGCGCTCCGCTCACATGCTGCCCAATCTCTTTACCAGCGGCAATGTCGCTTGCGGCATCGCCTCGATCCTCATGACCTGCGACGGCCGTTTTGAGGCTGCGGGGTGGCTGATCCTGGCCGGACTGTTCTTCGATGCGTTGGATGGTCATGTGGCCCGGCTCTTACGTGCCAGCAGTGCGTTTGGCGTTCAACTCGATTCTTTGGCCGACGTGATCACGTTTGGCGTCGCCCCGGCCCTGCTTTTCCGTTCCATGCTTTATCCTCAGGGGAGTCGACTGGGATTCTCATTGGCTATTTTGTATGGGCTCTGCACGACCTTGCGGCTTGCCCGATACAACGTCAGCGCGATGAAATCGACCGACAAGGTGCGGACGCTTTTCGTGGGCTTACCCTGTCCCAGTGCGGCCGGGCTCCTCGCCGCTTTGGCCATCGTCTTTCATGAGTACGCCGTTTTTCCCATGCACGAAGCATTGCAGTCCGGATCTCACCTGCTCATCGTGGCTCTTTCCGTGCTCATGGTCAGTCGCGTACCGTATCCCGACTTGGTTGCGCTCCACGTCGAACGCCGAAGTATTTTCAACTACATGGTCGTGGCGGTTGTCGTTCTTTCGCTCATCGTCATCGATCCACCCATGGTCTTGCTCGCGCTCGCGGTCTGCTTTGTCTTTGGCGGGCCTTTCGTGGCCATGTGGGCCAAGAGGAGGTCCCACAGGATCGAAGAGGCGAAAATCGATGACGAGGCTGCCCCTGATGGGCTGCAAACGGACGAAGAGCGTCCGGTTTCGGAAGATTCTCTCTCGTCCTGAACCCCTTCACTGCTCGGGGGAGGTGCCTTTGCTTGACCCTCACCAGGGGAACTTCTACACTCCTTCCTCTATTCGAAGCCGTTTCCGGAGATGATTATGAGCCAAGATCAGAATGCAGCAGACGCCCCCACCTTGGAACAGAGAGTGCAACAGGTGATTCAGGACGAGATCAGACCTGCGATCCAAATGGATGGCGGTGACATTGTTCTCACCAAGATTGAGGGGAAGAAGGTCATTGTGGAGCTTCAGGGGGCGTGGGTGGGATGTCCGCATGCCGCTATGACCTTGAAGATGGGTGTCCAGCGCCGATTGCAGCAACTCTTTCCCGAGATTGAAGAAGTAATCAGCGAATAAGCGAACCGATCGTTTGTGTGGATAACTGCACTCGACCCCGACCGTGCTTCGCCGGGGGTTTTTGCGTCGGTTTTCCTTGTTAATAGGGATGCCAAAAAAGACCGTCCGGTACACTGACTCCCGTGATCCCCGAGTGACTTGAGCGAAGCGAGAGTTGTATCGAGGGGCACGGGTTTTCCGACACACTTCCAGTAGAGACGGCTCTCAATCGGACGCAGTCTGTTCGGTCACGGGGATGCGCCGGACCGTCATCAGCGAGACATCGTCGCGGAAGGCCTCTTGCGGGGCAAAAGTGCGAACCCC
>CAYTDF010000092.1:0-6957 GCA_964436365.1 uncultured bacterium
CCACGGGCGCGCTCGCGTGCGCCGGAACCGCTTGGTTCCCGTGGGCCTGGCGTGCCTGCTGCTGGGGCTCCACCAGACATTCTGTTTCGGGGCTCCCTGGCGGCTCCCCAATCACTACGCCTTCGACCACGAATGGTTGCGGAGTTTCTCCACCGCTTTCGACTCCCCTCTTCTCGAAGGACTCCGCATCCTCCTGTTCGACCGAGGACGTCTGGTCGAGACCGGACTCCCCGCAGGATTCGTCGTCGATCCCAGCCGGTACAGCGGGTTGTTCGCGGCAGAACCGGTATTGATTCTCGGTCTATTGGGTTTGGCGGGCGCGTACCGCCGCCGCCGATACGAGGTCCTGACATTGATTCTCGTTTTCACGTCGACGCTCGTGTTGATGGCCAAGTTCCGCACACCCTGGGGGGGAGGCGATGAGGACACGCGTTATCTCGCGCATGTCACGCCCACGCTTTACATCGCGGTCGCGCTCTGGTGGAACGAGTTCTTGTGGCCAATTTCCGGTTGCGCTTCCACAGGCTGCGGAAAGACGCGCCCATTGCCGGTTCACATCCTCTTCTGGGCTGTGGGACTGTCGGTTGCGTTCTTGGGATTACGGTGGAGCTGGATGCACCTCGGTGAGGGACTCGGACGATGGAACGCGGTCTGGTCAACCGGCCTGACGGCCGTTCCGGCGATTCCCAAACTCCTCAGCCCCGAGGCGTTGTGGATTGTAGCGCCCGCTATTGCGTTGACACTTTTCTGGATGGTGCGAACGACTGGATTGGATATCGGATGGAGAGTCGGAAAGAGAACCTGAACGGAACGCGCACGTCCCGGGCCTTGGCGGTTACGCTTTCGCTGGGGCTTCCGTTGCTCGTGCATCTCCTGCTGACTTTGTGGAACCGCAACGCGCAGGGGCTCTGGTTGGATGAGGCCTATGGGGTGTTGTTATCGCGTCTTCCGGTCTCTGCGCTGCCCGAATATCTGAAAGTCGATTCCGGGCCGCCGCTTCTTTACGCATTTTTTCATAGTCTACGGACGGTCTGGACCGAGTCCGTGGCCATGTACCGCGCGCCCGTGCTGGCCGCTGGAATCCTCGGCCTGATCGCCATTTGGCACATTGGCCGCACCTGGCGGGGAATCTGGACCGGCGGTTTCTGCGCCGCGCTCTGGGCTGCGTCGCCGCTGATCCTCCATTACGAGCGCGAGGCGCGCATCTATACCACGCTGGCCCTCGTGACTCTGGTTCACATCTGGGCTTTGCAGCGCATGGCTGTGGGGCGGGGCAGACCCCGCCATGCCGTGGGATTGGCCCTGGCGCTCTGTCTGGGGCTCTACGGGCACAACTTCGGCTGGTTTCTCATACCGGGTGCGTGGCTGGCATTGATTCTGTGCCGCGCGCCTCGCGGGGCTTGGAAACTTCTTGGGTTCACCCAGGTTGTCACGGGCCTGCTCTATCTCCCCTGGCTCCCGATCCTCGCCGGACAGCTCGGCGAAACCGAACGGACCATCGGCTGGATCGGCGGACTGGAGATCGCCTTCGCCCCCGTCAAGACCTTTCTCGCGTTTATCCCCGGCGGAAGGTTCGAGCCGTTCGCGGGTGGCCCCGGCGCATCGAATCTCTATCTTCTTTGGTTCTCGATTGTTCTCACTGTGGCCGGTCTACTCGCATACCTCTTCCCAACCGTATCGTCCGAGCGCACGAGAATGCGTCTCCAACTCGGGGACCCTGGTTTCCGAGTCATCGCCGGTCTGGGCATCGTCTTGGTGGGCGGGCCGCTTCTCGCTTCGTGGTTGATCCGGCCGATGGTCTTGCCTGGCCGAACCGATGTGATCGCCTACCCGTGTTTTGTGCTGTTGCTGGGAGCGGGATGCGCCGGGATACGTCTCCAGTTGTCACGCTGGCCACGGCTCGTATTCTTGACGCTCCTCGTTGGGCTGGGCGTCGCCGCGATCGTCCCCTATGTACAACGGACCTCTCCTTCCGGCGACCGGTACTTGGCTTCGCTGATCCGACGTAACGTTAGACCCGGGGACGTGGTTCTCTTTACCGGACTTTCCAGGCCCACTGTGGAGAGTTACTTATTTATGAATGGTGAGTCCGGCATCCCACTGCTTTCGTGGCCGCCGGACATGGCCGTACGGCTCGCGCACCTCAACGACGCCGCTTATTTGCAAGAACCCGGTTGGCTCGGCTCGCATCTCGATCTGTTGGACAAAGAGTGCCATGCCCGGCTCGGACCGGAGGGGCGCATCTTGGTGTTGGAGTCTCCCCGCAAGGTCAACGATCCACTCCGGGCCTACCTAAAACGCTACTCACTTGAGAAGGTCGTCAACTCAAACCCCATCCCCCTCCGCCGCCTCGGCGAGCCCTTCACCCTGCAGGTCTACGCCCCAAACGATCCTACCACTCTCACCCGCCCGATGTGACACCGACGTTCACATTCCCTCCGAAGCGGGCGATATCGCCCAGGCTATAGAGTCCGTTGGAGGCGTCGTACATGCTCTGCGAGTTGAAGTTGATCGGCAGCCACTCCAGGCCCAGGCCTTGGGTGATCTTATCTGGGCCGTGGCTCATGATGCTATAGCCTTTGAGCGAATCGATATTGATATTCTCGCCTGCCGCGTGGGCCCGGACGTTGCTATACGTCGTCCACAAACCGCCGTAGCAGATGTATTGGTAGCTCAAAACGGTTCGCAGGTCTTGTTGATACCAGTTCTTTTCGCCGTCGGGCACAAAGGGATCGGGGAACGCCACTGTCGCCATGTACACCATCGGTGTGGTCAATTCATCCACGTATTCGATGTAGTGGATCTGCCGCCGGGGGAAGGGGTAGTTGTTGAAATCGAGAATGTACATATCAAGGCCCGTCGCGATGGCTCTCTGGTCGCCCATGGCTTTCGCGACTTTGGCGCGCGTCTGGGCATTCAAGAAATTCGGGACCGCGATGGCCGCCAGGATGCCGATAATCGCCACAACAATGAGCAGCTCGATCAGGGTAAATGCACGTTTCAAATTGGGTCTCACTTTCCGGTTTTCCAACCCCGCTCTCTCATTCTTCTACTCGGTGATCTCCCGCTTCACCATCTTCGACACCGCTTTGAAATCATCCGTCCCGGCCTCGACCAGCCATTCGAACAGCACCGATTCCACGCACGTAATGACCGCTCCTTCCGTACGCATGCGGCGGATGGCTTGTTCTCGCACTTTCCGCGAGCGTGACGTGACCGCATCGAAGGGAACCTGCACTTGCTTCCCGGCCGCAATCAAATCCAGCGTCGTCTGCATCACGCAGACGTGGCTCTCGACACCGATCGCAACCACCTGATCTCGGCCCAACTCCTCGACTCTCTCACGCACGTCTTGGGAGCCCCAACACGAGAACGTCATCTTATCGATGACCGGGTTCGTTTCGAGCGCCTCGAGCAGTTCCGGGACCGTTCGCCCCAAACCTCGGGGATACTGTTCGGTCACCAGGATCGGCACATCGAGCCGTCGCGCCGCGCGCAACACCCGCGCGCATTCGTCGATGACGCTATCGGCATCCGACATCACGGGACGGAGTCGCTCTTGTACATCCACGAGCAGAACCAGACTTCGGTCCCGGTCGAGAATCGTATCGTGGCGTTGGAATGAATCGGTCATGAGATGGCCTCCCGTATTCGATTGAAATGCGTCGCTCGCTATGTCGCCGAAGCCGTGGGACCGGTTCGGACTGCCCGCTGAACGATGGCTTCCGTGACGGTCTTGTCGTCGGCCAGCAGCGTGGCCCGCTGCAACAGGGCGCGCAAGCCACGAATGTTATCCGGGAAATCCCGCCCCGCCAGAGTGGACAGCGCTCCTGGATCGACGGTGTACGCTTTCCCGCCCACCTCGCTGAGGAGTTGGCGCGCGATATGCGGAAGGTCTTCGCTACGTTCACGAAGACTCGGTAACCGAATCGTCGTGATCGACAGCGCCGAATAGAGTTCCGCCCGAAAAACGCCTCGCGAAACCAGCGCCTCGACATCGTTGTGAGATGCGCCGATGATCCGAATATCCGCGGGGGTCGGCTCCCCTTCGCCCAGCGGGGTGATAACCCCTTCGCGTAGCAGCCGAGTTAGCCCGACCTGCATCTTCTGCGAGATTGCATCGATCTCGTCCAAAAACACCGTCCCGCCTTCCGCTGTGTTGAACACCCCCGGGAAATGCTGTGTCTGGCCGTCAACCGTACGCACTCCGCCCAGCAGCTCGAAGCGAAGTTCTTCCGCCTCCATGGCTCCGCATTTGACTGGCACGAAAGCCTGTTTACAGCGCTCGCTGTCATTCTGATGAATCGTCTTGGCGAAGAGTTCCTTGCCCGTTCCTGGCTCGCCGAGAATCAACACCGGCATCGCGGGTGTATCGATGGCCCGGCGCATCAGTTCCAGCGCCTCGGTCATGGCCGGTGTCGTACCGACAATCGGACCGAAACCCAGTTCGTGACCGCCCTGGCTCGCACGGGTGGCGTCTTCGCGGATCATCTCTTGCGCTCGGCGAACGGCGCTCCGCAGCTCGTCCGGGAAGGTCCTCGACATCACCAGATAATCCACGGCCCCCAGGCGAATGGCTTCCACAGCCGTCCGCGCCGTCGCGGCGTGCACCGTCACGATGATCGTGCGCAGCCCCGGGTACCGCTCGTTGATTTCCCGCAGCAACACCAAGCCATCGTCTTCGTTGGGCATCCGCAGGTCCGTCACCACGATATCGACCGTTTCCGATGCCAGACGCTCCTGCGCTTCGATGAGGTTCCCGGCTTGAACGCAGACATAACCCTCCGCTTCGAGAAGATTGACGATGCTTTCCCGCTGATAATCCTTGTCATCGACCACCAAAACCGACAACTGCACCGCTTCCATGTTTGTGCCATCTTCCCCGTCGCGGTACTTCAAACCCTCCCCAGTTAACAGCCATTGGAGGCTCACGCCCGTCTGTTGGGCTAGCAGAAGCAGGAATTCAAGGGGCGGAACTCGGCCTTTTTCATAGTTGTGTAAGGTCGATACCCCGACACCCAAGAAACGTGAAAATGACACAGTAGTCTGATTTCCTTTGAGTTCCAGTATTCTTTGCGGCAGACTTTCAAGACTTCTTTGTGTATCCATGATTTCTTTTCACAAACGAGAGATTTATCTTGACCTTATTCCACGATTGTGTACAATAAGGGATATCAAGCAACGTTTGGAGTCCCTCACTGACGGGGTTAAAGAGGAAAACGAGGTTTCGATTCCATGAACGTCAAAGATTATACATCGATTTTTCGACGAACGTCAAGAACTTATTGGTTGTATCTCACAACCGTATTTCTTGCCGCCGTCCCCAGGGGCGCTGGCGCACAGACACCCAACGCGATCCTCGAAGACCGCTTTGAAACCGATGTGGCGCTTGATGAGACTGATTTCGAGACCTTCGACCCTGTCGCGGCAACCCACGATGGCTCCCAGATCGGATGGGTCTGGAGCCTGGCCGACGGCGACGCGCTGGATGTGCGCTTCACGCTTTTCGATCTCGATGCCTTTGAGCGCGACGCACCCAGCCTGGGCGATATCCTCACCGTCAATCAAGAAATCCCGGCGCAGGGCGGAATCCTCGCCTACGCCGCGAAAGACCCTAGCGTCGCACCGTTCGCCAATGGCAACTACCTCGTCGTCTGGACCGACAATCGGACCCACGAGGACTTTTTCGATGCCCACGCCGTCGTCGTCAACTCGGATGGCGAAAGGCTTCTTGAGAACGATATCGAAGTGAACGGCCCCCAACGCACAGACGAAACCACCGTCGAGACGCCCGCTGTGGCCTCCCTCGACACTTCCGCCGCGATAGTCTGGATCGATGACCGGCACTTCCTGAAGGACGTCTACCTCCGCCGGTTCCGGGATGACGGAACCGCCCTCGATGAGAACGACATTCAGATCAACGTTGCCCATCGAGAGACCGAGGCGCGACACCCCGCCGTGGCATTCTCCGAGGTTGGCGCGGCTGGATTCGTCTGGACCGACGACCGGGTGCTGGTCGAGGATCCCTCCGATGGCTCATTCCATCCCCGCTTCGATCTGTTTGCCCGGGTCGTCCCGGCTGGAGCGGTTTTCGATCCTCCGGGCGAGGGCCAGCTCGAGAGCGTTCTGCCCAGCGCGATCCCCGAAATCCCGATCACCTGGGACCGCGACGATTATCACCACATGCTCTCTCCACGGATTGCGGCCGGGCCTGATGGAACGTACGTCGCTGTCTGGTATGAAGAGACCGGCGACGGGGGCGACGTATTCCTGAGCCACTTCACCGCCGGGGGAGAGTTCTACGACACTCGTCTCCGCGTCGACCAAGCCTTGGGTGTCGAGGCGCGCAGCCTCAATCCCGACGTCTCCGGCCTCGCCAACGATTTCTTGGTCGTCACCTGGGAAGACTCCGCGCATGGCGGAAGCCTCTTCGGACGCGTTTGGGATCCGTACACCGGTGATTTCGTCAGTGGCGAATACCGTGTCGACGCACCCCCTGAGGATTCCTCGGACGATACGAATCCCCACGACCCACGCGTGAAGAATAGGCGAGCGGGCGACATCCTCACCGGTTGGTCTTCTCACGGAACCGGTGGACGGCGCGCCCTTTTCACACTCGACCGCTTCTATCTGGAAGGCGACCTTAACAACGACGGACGCATTGCCGGGTTCGATCTGCTCTACTATGCCCTCGCCTGGTCGCCCGTCGAGCCGGTCGTATCCCGCGCCGATCTCAATGGCGATGGCTACGTCAATCGCCTCGACCTTCAACGTCAGCACGAGTTGGTTGTGACGCGAGGCGGTGTGGCTCCGAAACAAAGCGACTGGCAAAGGGCGTTTGCACGAAGGAAAGCGGCGTTCAAATCCGGTGACCGCACGATTCCACGGCCTACAAAGGCTGCGCCCACTCCGTCCAAGAGTATTGTCATTCGTCTCCCGCGTGAAAGCAGCGCTACA
>CAYTDF010000092.1:6967-11915 GCA_964436365.1 uncultured bacterium
GTTGAGCGGAAGACGGACGGTTCACGCAGTATACGCACCGCGAAGGCGCGAAAGACTCATCGCATCAAGACCGTCGAACGCATTCAAACCGAATATGTTCGACGGATATGGAATACCGGGCGTTTGATTGACGTCCAAGGTAACGGAAGCCATAATGGCGAATGAAGGCACGGAGCCCAGAATGTTTCTTGAGAGCTCTTCCGGTAGGGCGCACGAAGTGCCCCCGTTGGCTGGGCACTCAGGGCTTTCCAATCGGAAGCCATCCTTGGAAGGAACATTAGGGTTCCAGGAGTAATGGAGGCGTCATCATGAACGTAAAACATCTCACAATGTTCGTCGTTCCTCTATTCGTTGCTGCATGCACAAGCACGGTCTACCGGGATCGCACGGTTCATGTTCCCCAATCGCCCCGTGTGATCGTTCAGGATAATGCGTACCCGGAAACGGCCGCGATCGTCGTCGAGGAGACCGGCGGCGGGCAGACCGTCGTCTATGAAGACAACGCGCCTCCGGAGGCCGTCGTTGTCGAGAGCGCACTCGTGCAGGACGACACCGAGAGTGTCTATGTTGTGAACGACACCGTCGACGAAACGGTTGTTGTGCAGACCGACCCCGGTGAGAACACGGTCGTGGTTCAACAGGAACCGCAAGCCAACAAGACCGTCATCGTCAAAAACGACAACGCGAAAGTGGTCGTGGTGAAAGATGACAATCCCACGGTGATCGTTTTGCAGCGCGACGACGTCGTCTACATCGACCCCGGCGGTGGCGAGCACTATTACTACGACGGGCTCTGGTACCGTCCCAATCAGCTCATCGTGACCGGTCGGTATGGGCGCTACCCCCATGGTGTACATCTGCCCGGCTTCGTCTTCTACCCGGATTACGTCTACTACCGGGGGTACTGGTATCCGCGCCGCGCGGTGACGGTTGTCTGCGATTACGGGCCCGACAGTGGTTTTGTCTACTGGAATGGTGCCTGGGTCAACACCTTTGTAGCCATAAACCTCGGCTACCACGGGCACTACAGCCACCACAGCTACTACTCTCATTGGTGGGACTGGTGCAACCGGCACAACTATCACCGCCACTACAGTAACTACTACCGTGGCGATCACCACCGGCGCAATCGTGGCTACCACGATTACTACGCACGCAATCACCACGACCGCAACCGGCACGACCGCAACCGCGACGGACATGGTCGTGACGGTGGACGTGGACGCGGTGACGGCGGACGCGGCGGCGGTGATTACAATGCGTATGAGGGCGGGCGTCAGAACGACGGAAATCAGCGGCCCGAAGGAAACCGAAACGATGGGGGCCAACGCGGGGGACGCCAGGATCGAACCTATGGCCACGCTCGCGCCGAGCGGCCCATCGTAAAGGCGGCCGAACCGCGGACCTCCGCTGCCGACTTGCGGCAAGTGAGGGCTCGTGCCGCTGGAGAGACGAAGCGCACAATCCGTCAAACCCCAACCTCACGCACGTCTCGGGCGAGCGCCTCCGCTGCGGTTAAGGGTACAAAACGCGGTCAGACCCGCTCCTCAGGCATCATCCAAGGTGGACGCGCCCGCACCGGCGCGAACGTGGAGACCAAGCGTGGCGCGACGCAAAGGCCAGCCGAGGCTGTCCGCACTGCACGGCAAACCGGCAGAGGTGGAGAGCGGAGCATCAGGCCCACGAAGCCAGAGACCGCGCGGCCACGGCCCACAAACACCGGTCGACCCGGCGTCTACAGCACCCATGCCACGAGGGATGGCTCGGTCACCGTCACCACCAAGCCACGGACTGTGGGGCGTCCCACCGTCACCACTGGCCGTTCCACTGGACGAAGCAACAACTCCCCCAGTGTGATTTCCAGGCCACGAACCACGCAGCGGCCCAGCGTCACTACAGGCCGCTCTTCCGGGCGGAGCAACAACGCACCCAGGACCACCGGCAGGCCACGGACTACGCAGCGCTCCAGTGTCGCGCCCAGCCGCTCCACGGGACGCGCGTACACTCCGCCGGCTGTCACCACAGAGCCGAGGACCACGCAACGCTCCAGCGTCGCCCCTAGCCGCTCCACCGGACGGTCTAACAGCGCACCCAAGGCAACCAGCAAGCCGCGAACAACGCAACGCTCCAGCGTCGCCCCCAGCCGCTCCACCGGACGGTCCAACAGCGCACCCAAGGCGACCAGCAAGCCGCGGACAACGCAGCGCTCCAGTCGCTCCACCGCCCCGTCCAAGCCCAGGAGCACCGGGAGTTCCTTCTCTGGACGTTCCGGGAACCGGTCGGTTGCACCGTCCCGTTCTTCCAGTCGGCCCGCACCTTCACGCTCTTCCGGTCGCACCGCACCTGCCAGGAGCGGCGGCGGACGAGGGAAGCGGTAACCTGACGAAACTCTTTACAGACACACAGATGGACCTGAATTCAGAGAGGCCGGGGAATCGATTCCCCGGCCTCTTTTGTATCGAGTTTTAGTTCTATAGAGATATTCTCAAGAGCAATGGCCCGTTCGCTAAATCCCGTGTCCCCGAGTGAAATCAAGCCGATTGGCTTGGTTTTGTATCGAGGGGCACGGGTATTCCGACAAACTCCAAGTCCTTGGGTTGGTGATTACGATTCAGCGCCCCTTCTTCAGGGCATGATCGAAATCGGGACCGCCTCACCTTGGGTACTGTCGCTCGAAAGCGCGGTCAGACCCGAGTCGGGATTGCGAACTCGCACGTAATAGGTCCACACCTCACCCTCGCCCGGATTGAACGTCCCTGCGGGAACGTCGATCAGGTTGATGATATCCACCGCCTGGTCTTGTTCCTCCGGTGCTTGCGGAGAGATCGTATCGAGACGCGGAAGACTGATCTGAACTTGGTTGCGTGAGACGGGAAGCCTCACGATTGAGGCCTCGTTGATCTCGCCTGTCTGTGCGTCGATGAACTCGAACAGTTCAACTTCCGTCACCGTTTCGTGATTCCGGCCGCGGAAGTTATCGCCGACAAGTGTGATCTGTGCATCGGACGCGGAATAGATCGTACCGTTGCTCTGCACGCCTTCTTGATAGATCTGCAGGATTTGGATACCGACGTCGGAGGCCAGTCCCAGAACCGGCGGTTCCGATTCGGTGATCTGCACCGTGGCCGAAGCGCTTTGTGCGGCGGCGTAAATCCAGAGCGCCAGTTCACCGGATTGAGTGACCATGCCTGGCGCGACCGACAAGACGATCTCATCCGGGCCACGCACTGCCAACTCCAAGCTGGCGTTGTCGATTGGCGCGTTCCCGACCGCAACCGTTACGTTGTCGATCAGGATCGCCAGGTCTTCCGCCACGAAACCGTCTCCCTGGATCGTGTAGTCCAGGTCCTGGTCCAGTTGGAATGAATCGAGGTCGGTTGTTCCGCCCACCAGAACCGTGTCGATACGCAGGAATCCGCTGCCCGGTGTGACAATCACCGTGAGTGGTGCCGATTGTTTCCCCGAGCCGCCGTTGGTCGCTTCCACATGCAGCGGACCGATGTTGAGGAACGGGCGAATGGCCGCGATGTTGAAAACGATCTCTTCCGAAGAGGAGAGACCTTCATACAGCCCCGACGCGAATGTCAGTGTACGGTCGAGACCCTCCTCGCCATCTTGATAGAAGCGCAGGCTCACGCCCGTACCGTCATCTTCAGGCAACCGGAAACTGCTCCCGCCGACAGTTCCGTCGAGGAGATCGTCGCCCAAGAAGAACAGCTGCGGGCTGAACGTACTCAGGACAGGTGCCGGTGCGGCCTCGACTTGGGGGCCGTCTGCGATCGCTTGGGTTCCTCCGCTTCGGGTCAGGGTGACGCTCGTCTCACCCGCAAAATTCGGGTTTGACAACGGGGTCACAAGCACTTCCACACGGCCCGCTTCGGCGCTCGTGACCGCGACAGGAATCGATTCTCCGTCTACTGTGATCGAAACGCTCTCGACCGGCGTCAGGTCCGAACCCAAGATCACCCACGTCGTTCGCAGATCGGCAACGTGCACGCCGCCGTCCGCCGTTGTGACGCTGGTAATCGCGGGCTTCGTCTCCGTGTCGGCTGCGTCGTAGAGGGTGATGTCGTCCAGGAACGGGCCTTCTCCGGCCGTGCTCGAAAACGCCTGTGCGAAGAACCGGATGTCGACAAGCACGCTCGCTGCGTGAGGCAGCTCCACATCCACACTGACGAATTGCTTATCGGCGAATCCCTCGCTCTCGCCGGTGAACGCTTCGAATGTGCTCGAATCGAGCGGGTCCGCATTGATGCCGTCACCGTTGGGATTGATATCCAGCAGGCTGAAGTTCACTCCACCGCCCGTTGAAACCTCGAACGTCAGATGATCGTACTCGAAACTAAAGCCAGGCTCTTCGATCTGGTACGCGATGGCCGCCGAGAGTCTCGGGAGTTCTACTTGGGATGTATCGAACGGTCCGATTCGCAAGATTGCCGTTCGGTCTGCGTCGTAGAGCCCGTCTTCCGAACCCTGCACGGCCAGCGAGTTTTTGGGGCTCTCGGCACGGCCATACTCGTCGTCCTCCGAACGCACGACCCACGGCACGAAGGCGTGGCTCTCGAACCCGAAGGAGGGGACACGCTCGACAAACGCGTGTGTGGAGTGCCCGATCTCGTCCAGTACTCCGTTTGTATCGGTCCCTGTGGGCGCGAGGTTCTGCACTTCGGCAGGCAGCGTCTCGCTATCGTCGAAACTTAACTTGAACAGGCCTGTCGTCGGGACCTGGGGCGTTAGCGTCGCGGTTGGGGTATCGGTCGGTGTTGGAGTATCCGTGGAGGTCTCCGTCGGCGTCGGAGTATCCGTGGGAGTGTTGGTTGGCGTGGGAGTATCTGTATTGGTCGGGGTTGCCGTGAACGTTGGCGTATCGTTCGGCAGATCGACGAGCGTGTCTGTCGGTGTGGGGGTGTCTGTATTAGTCGGGGCCGCCGTGACCGTTTCGGTGGGG
>CAYTDF010000093.1:0-11825 GCA_964436365.1 uncultured bacterium
CGCAGACGCGCTACGTCATCTCGGTCCTGGCGTCCGACCGGGTCGGTATTGTTAAACACATCACCTCCGCTATCACCGACCGGGGCGGGGATATTTATGGGATGAGCCAGACCGTTGTTCACGGGTATTTTACCGTGATTCTTGCGGCCCGGTTTGAAACGCCGTTGAGCGCGGACGATATTCGAGACGCGATCTTGGCGAAATTCGAGACGGGCGAGAGTTCGGTGGTGGTGCGGCCTATCGAAGCGCACGACGCGGTGGCACAGCCGAACGCCGAGGAGACCGAACGGTATATTCTCACGCTCTCCGGCAAGGACAGCCCAGGGATCCTCAAGACGGTGACGGGATACCTCGCGGACAATAAGATCAATATCGAAGATTATTATTTCACCATCACGGGAGATCGTGTGACCCATATCGGTTAAATCACCATTCCCCGGGAGACGGATATCAAACAACTGCAAGGGGAACTGGAGTCGCTTCTTTTCTCCTTCCAACTGGTGGCCACGCTGCAACACGAAAACCTGTTCCGGGCGACGAACGATGTTTTCTCGATTCGGGAACTGTTTAGGACGGATTCATGCGAAGAGTAGACGACATTCTCAATACCGTGCGCATGCTCGAAGAAGAGAACCTGGATGTGCGTACGGTGACCATGGGCATCAACCTCGACAGTTGCGCGCATCGGGATATCGCTCAGACTTCGGTGTTGGTCTATAAGACGATCCAATCTCGGGCGCGGGACCTGGTGGCGGTTTGCGACCGGCTTTCGACGAAGTATGGACTGCCGATCATCAATAAACGTTTGGCGATTTCCCCGGCGAGCCGTCTGCTCGAAGGACACACGGAAGCCGACGCGATGCAGCTGGCGAAGGCCTTGGACCGCGCGGCGGCCGATGTGGATGTGGATCTGATCGGCGGGTTCACGGCGTTGGTGCAGAAAGGCATGACCGGCGGCGAAGAGATCTTGATACGTTCGCTGCCGGAAGTCCTGAGCCAGACGCAACGGCTTTGCGCGTCGATCAACGTGGGGACCTCGAAAGACGGTATGAATGTGGACGCGATCCGTTTTGTGAGCGACACCATGCTGAAGATCGCCGAGGCGACGCGGGAGCAGAACGGATTCGGCTGCGCGAAACTGGTGGTGTTCGCCAACATCCCGGAGGATAACCCGTTCATGGCGGGCGCGTATCTGGGTGCGGGCCAGGCTTCGTGCGTGATCAATGTGGGAGTGAGCGGTCCCGGAGTCGTGAAGCGTGCGGTCGAACGGCTGTTCAAACATCATCCGCGGGCCACGTTGGACGAACTGGCCGAGGAAGTGAAACATACCGCGTTCCGGGTGACGCGCACCGGTGAACTGATCGGCCGTGAAGCGGCGTCGCAGCTGGGGGTCAGCTTCGGTGTGCTGGACCTCTCGTTGGCTCCGACGCCGAAGGTCGGTGATAGCGTAGGCGAGATCTATCACGCGATGGGTATCGAAGAGATCGGTGCGCCGGGTTCGACGGCCGCCGTGGCGTTGCTGAACGACGCGGTGAAGAAGGGCGGGATTTTTGCATCGTCTTCGGTGGGGGGGCTCTCGGGAGCGTTTCTGCCGGTGATGGAAGATCACGCGCTGGCGAAGGCGGTCGAGAAAGGTTCGCTTACGCTGGAGAAACTGGAAGCGATGACGGCTGTCTGTTCGGTCGGGTTGGATATGGTGCTGCTGCCGGGGGATATCGACCCGGCTACGCTGAGCGGCGTGATTATGGACGAGGCGGCGATCGGTATCTTTAACGGAAAAACGACGGCGGTGCGTGTGATTCCGGTTCCGGGGAAGAGTACTGGAGAATACGTCGATTTCGGCGGTCTTTTTGGCGCGGGGACCATCGCCAATGTAGCGTGCCCCAAAGGTTCGAAAGCGTTTGTGGAGCACGGCGGGCATATTCCCGCACCGATCAATAGTTTGCGGAATTAGTAGGCCACCCGTGGCCCTCGCTGTGTTTTCTTCTTGAACCACGAAAGACACGAAGGAAGTACGAAGGGCACGAAGGAAGCGGAAGAAGACTGTGTTTTCGCACCGGCTGGGAAGCGCGGTGCCACCCGGACTTGTGTTCTCCTCAGGCTCCGTTGCCTGTTGTCTGCGCCGTCTGCGTTCCGCTGAATGGACGGGGTGGGCGTCCTGGGTTACCTTCTTTTAGATGTAATCGTATAATGGGCGACCGGTGCTTACACCATGACCGGTGGGGGGATATCTATGCGAAACTTCTCATTACGCTGTCTTGTTGTTTTCGGGCTGTTGCTGGGCATGCTTCCATCTGTTGGCTACGCTCGGCTTCCGGGTAACTATTCAGATCGAATGGTTGCGTAGCGTTCGGAACTGGTTGTGGTGGGGCATATCCAGAAGGGTTCGGTCGAGTATCGCCCAAGAACCTACCCGATAAACGTTGGCCCCCTCTCTCAAGAGCTCAGCCCAGGTTCCACACACGATATAACTGAAGAGCGGTACCATGCGGTTCTTGCGGTTCGGGAGGTCCTTAAGGGCAAACTGAAGGAGAAGGAGATTCCCATCCTCATTCGCCGCGATCTGCGAGTTACCGTCGGTAGGAAATACGGGAACAGCAGCCAGTCGGCCAGCAAGTCCGGGGTGGAGGAGCCGGTTCCGAAAGATCTTATACAGATTCTGAAATTGTACGGGCCGATGGCTTATCTATCGGTCGAAGATGCGAGTAAGGATCATATCTGGATGGTGCGCCATCTCTGGGATGAGGGTGGGAAGAGAGAGGGCGAGGGGACCTATGGTGTCCGCGATCCTGAGGATATTCAATCCCTGGAATTGAAAGAGTATTTTCAGGCGTATTTTTCTGACAATCCCGAGGCTGAAGTTTGGAGGTACATCGTTGAGAATCCGGAGTTCACCGAGCGTGCACTGAATGGGTTGTCGAATGAGAAACTGAGTGTTCTTTACAACAGACCTGATCCTCCACATTTTCAGGAGCAGGTTGTGCAGATTTGGACGATCCGTAGGTGCCCTCTTGTCGTTCCGATTCTGATTGAGCGGTTGGAGAAGGTCGACGCCTCTCTTGCCGTACAAGAGATTCCTGACAACTGGCAGGGTCCAGACACCGAAGGAAACACAATCCGCACATATCACATGCTGTCCCACGATCTGGTGCGCAGGCTTGCGAGAGTTGGCGACCCGTGCGCAATACCCGCTATCCGGAAAATCTACGAGCGCTGGGCGTCCATCCCATCGACCCCTGAGCGGTTTTACGAACTCTGTGAGAGGACGTTGCGGAAACTGAGCGAGACGCCGACCGCGGATGCAGGGGAGGGTGGTTTGAGGCATTGAACCACGAAAGACACGAAGGAATCACGAAGGGCACGAAGGAAGCGGAAGAAGGCTGTGTTTTGTGCAGGCTGGAAGCCCGCACTACCCGAGTCTGTGCTTTACGGAGGCTGGGAATCTAAGCATCCCGCGCCCCTCGCTGTGTTCTTTTCTTGAAAGCAATGAGCCGGTCGCTAGCGCCCGGCACTCGGGGACACGGGGGGGATCGGGGAAGCGGAACAGAAGTATCGGGGGATACGGTGAAGAACGATAATCCAGATGCGCACGAGGGGGGGAGAGATTCCAGGCGGCTGGCCTGGGAAGAGCGGCAAGAACTGGGCTTGTTCCGCGCGTTCGGCCGTACGTTTATCCAGACGCTGTTTCGCCCGCGCGTGCCGCTGCGGAATCTGCCCGAGTCCGGCGGTGTTGCGGGCGCGATTCTGTATGCGCTGATTGCGGGGATGCTTGGGGGGAGTGCCATCGGCGGGATGACTGCGTTCGACGAGTACGTCTCACAGTCGCTCCCGCCTCTTCTGAACCTGGTTTCCGCCGCGTGCATGCTCTATGCGAGTCCGGTTTTCGTTTTGCTCTCCACCGGTGCTTTCGCTCTTCTTCTGTTCCCGTTGTGGAGATCGTCTCGTGTGAAGGTTACGTCCTTTTCTCGTCTGTTCTGTGTTCTGTGCTACACGCACGGTTCGACATTCTGTGCTTTTACCCTCTGCTTTGTCATCGCCAGCGGATGTTTTGAACACCGTCGCGTCGGGCTCGTGATGTTGTCTTGCGTTCCCGTGGCGTTCAGTTATTGGTTTGTGATAATCAATCTACTCAGTTGTCCGATGAAAGGCTTTCCTGAGAAGATTATACCTTCACCTGTGTATTTGGTGCTGGGGTTTTACTTTCTTGTACAGTTGGGATTCTATTGGCTATTCGTAGGGATGGTTGGAGAAATCGTGAAGAATACGATGGGGCCGTAGCGGAGTGTCGGGAGACCCGTGCCCCTCGCTGTGTTTCTTTTCTTGAGAGCAATTGACGGTCGATCCCAATTTTGAAGAAGACTGTGTTTTCGCACCGGCTGGGAAGCGCGGTGCCACCCAGGTCTGTGCTTTGCAGAGGCGGGGAGTAGGAAGACCGTGCCCCTCGATACAACCTCGCTACGCTCGGCCACTCGGGAACACGGGATTTGGTATGCCGGTCAATATTCTTATGAATGCCTCTATCTGTGAGGGGAGGCTTTGCGCATGAGGTTGACATGAGTGTGGGCGGCGCGGATGGGCTCGGGTTGGCGTACACCCCGGCACAAAGAGAGAATGACTCGGCTGGCGCGACGGAACGAAATACGATGCCCCGGACTGATAAATAACGGCGCGACACCGTCACGCGTGCATAAAACCTCGCCCACCTGCACTCCATCTAAAGTCAAACTCCGGTACGCGCCGCGCTTCGAACCGGGTTCGGTATAGTCACCGACGAGATGTGACTTGGCGCAGCCGATCGTCACCATCCCGGTCTCAACCCCCAAATGACAGGCCACACCGAAACGCCGTGGATGGGCGAGCCCCTGGCCATCACAGACGACGAAATCCGGTTTCGTACGCAGATCGGCGAAACAGTCCAGCAAAACCGGAAGCTCGCGGAACGAAAGATAGCCGGGAATGTAAGGAAAGGTCAGCTCGATTTCGCGTTGGGCGATCTCGACGGTCTCCCAGGTTCTCACGTCCAAGACCACAATGGCGGCAAAGGCATACCGCGAGCCGCGCGCGACGGAGACATCCGCTCCGGCGACGGTCTTCACCTCGCGCCAGGGCGGGAGTTCGTCCGCCGTGCTGACGCGGGAGGCCAGCCGGGTTTGCAGCGCGCGAAGTTCGGCGAGCTTTACGGCATCGACACCGGCCCAGCGAGTCATGGTTGCAGAGGGACGCCGACGATCACCCAGGCGGGGCTTCCATCGGGATAGCGGATAACACTGTCCTGCCGTACCTGGCGGAGCTCACCGGGCCGTGCGGCGTAGGCGGTACCCGGGTTCGCACTGCGGTAGATTCTGTCGATGGGACGGTCGGGAGGCAAAAACTCGACGCCGGGCACGGTGTGGGTCTCAATCCATTGTTGGGGCTCGACGTCTCCATAGACCAAGAACGCCGGTTGTGGATACTCGACGGTGCCGGAGAGAATCATCAGCGGAAACCGATCCCGGTTCTCCGTGCGCCATTCGGCGAGCGCGGCCAGATCGGTCTCCCACCAAGGGGCGGAGTTCGACGGGTAGACGGCCCAGAGGTTCCAGAAAAGTATGCCCACGCTGGCGAGCCATATTCCGAGTAACAGCATCGCCGTGCCAGGCGTTTTGCGCGGTTGCTGGGGCCGGTAAAATGTGGCCCAGCGTTCTTGCGCCTCGACGATCCCCGCGACCGCCAGTAGCGGCAAGGCGGGGAGCATGGTTACGGCGCGTAATGCGTGGGGGATGCCCTCATCAGTGCAGGCCGCGGCGACCGGACCCAAGAAGAGCCATAGGAGCAAAATGAGCTCGCCCCGTTTTCTTCGGCGTACCACCCGCCACACGCCAAGGATCGCGCCGAGCACGACGACGAAATGGCAGCCGCCGGGGAAACCGATGGAATGCCGGAGATTGCTGTCCCCGCCCAGGAACAAGAAGAAAGGCGAGAAATGGGCCAGATAATTCCCGAGTATCGTTAGCAGCGAATCGAAGAGCGAGCGTCCATCGAAAACGGAGATGGCGGAGAGCCGTGCGGTGGATTCGGGTTCGGTGAGGATGTGCCGGGCCAACGGCAGAGCGAAGACCGCGAGGGCTGCGGCGAGGCCAAGCAGGTTCAGCGAAATCCGCGCGCGGTCTTCCGGTTTTGCGGCTCGCCATTCGACGACGGCTAGGCCGATGCAGAAGAGCGGAACGAATAGACGTGCAGGTGCGTAGGTGAAGAGCGCGAGGCTCCAAGCGATGGCCGCGCCGAGGATGCAGGCCCCGCGCCGCCAGCCCCGGGTTTCGGCGGTCTGTAGCCAGAAGAGGAGCCCGAGCGGCAGCCAAAGCGTCAGGAGGATCGATTGATTGGCCCAGCGTGACAGCAGCAGGTGCCAGGGGTTGAACGCGAGCAGCACGCCGCAGACAATGCCCGGAACTTCGCCCCAGAGCTTGCGCGCGAGGAGCATCATCACGCCCACGGCGGCGACGCCACCGAGCGCGGCGGGCAAGCGAATGGCGGTTTCGGTCAAGCCGAGTAGGGCGACGCAGAGTAGAGTGAGGTATTCATACAGAGCCGAAGTGGTGACATTGAGCGCGCGGACAAAGAGCGGCCAGGCGACGCCGGATTGGTCGTGGCCGGTCTTGAGCAGACAATATGCGGTGTAGCCTTTGTCGAGCTCGTCCCGGAACAGCCCGGGTGGGTTTTCACACAGCCCGGTCAACCGTAGCGCCGCCGCCAATAACAGAACGGCGGCACTGGCTAGAAGCAGGGTGCTCCGGTTGGGCTGTGGAAAAGCTGAGTGCCGCTGTTCGAGAATCATGTTCGATTGGAGGAGACTTCTCCTTGAGTGGAGTTTCCTTCAACCCCCTCCCAACCTCTGTCGCAAGCGACACTTCGTTTCCCAATCTTTGGGGGAGGAGATATTTGGCTTTCCCAAAGGGAAGAGACGTTTGAGAGACGCCTTACGCGAGTGACTCGCGGCATTTTCGGGCGGTCTCCATCATGGCGCGCATGTTCTCCTCGGGGACATCGCGGGGGACCATCTCGCCGGTGTTGAAAACATATCCGCCGCCGGAATAGCCGGTGCGGATGGCGCGTTCGGTCTCTTCGGCGACCTGCTGGGGAGTGCCGCGCAGCAAGGTTTCGATGGGGTCGACGTTTCCGGAGAAACAGTTCTTTCCGGTCATCGCCTGGCGGAGTCCTTGAAGGTCGGAGCCGGGGCCGCAATTGATGATATCCGCGCCCAACTCACACTCGGCCAGCAAGTAAGGGGTGAGGATCTCGCTGTTCATGATGTAGACCATCGCCCCGAGACGCTGGACGTTCTCGACCAGCTTCTGGCTGGGTGGCAGCGCGAAGGCGCGGTATTGTTCGAGAGAAAGCATACTGGAAAAAGCGTTGCAGTCGCCGATCCAGACGGCGTGCGCGCCCGCTTCGACCTGGTGCTTGATGTACTCGGTCTGCATCTCGACGAAGAAGTCGCAGGTCTCGGCCAACAGATTCGGCTCTGTCAGCGCCAGGATCATGGCCTCTTCCATGCCGTAAAGCAGCCCGGTCGAGCTGAAGGGTGCGGCACAGCTGCCGACGATGAGAACGGTGTCGCCAAAATGTTCCTTGACGCGCCGGATGGCATCGAGTTTCTCAGGCATGCGGCCATCGGTCTTGGGGTTGGGTATCTTTAGACCGGCGAGGGTTTCCTTGGTTGCGGGCAGGTAGCCGTTTGTGGCGCGCAAGATGTTGCCTTCGCCATGGGTCTCGACCCCTAGCGGCTCGAACTCGAAACAGTCGTCGACCTGCATCCAGGCCCAGTCGTAATCGAAGGCTTCGATGGCCGCGATCCAAACTTCGGCCATCTTGGCGCCGTCTTGGCAGAGCTCTTCGTATGTATACTTTCCGTGCCACTTGACGTCGAACTCTTCACTGCAGGCAAAGATCGGTAATCTTTCTGGCTTTTCTAAAGCAATCGCTTTGCGAACGTCTTCCACAACACCGTCATAAACCATCTTGCTCTTCCTTCCGCGCTCCTCGGTTTGCCCGTGATGCGAGCGTCTCTGTCTGGGATACGGTAGAAGACGGTACCCCGATTCGACAGTGTGACGCCAGGCCGCAGGGTTGCAAGTTCCAAAGCCGATTGACGCACTGCCGAAGCTAGCGTACCGTAATCACGCAGGTTAATCCTGGGGGTCTTGGCCGACTCCGTACACCGGGAGGCCGGTGATGGGCGAGAACGCGCATTCACAGAAGTCTTTCCGGCCTACCAAGAAACATAGGCCGGATTCGCTGGAACGGGGCGTGAACTTCGGTTGCGGTACCGTGTTTGGACTGCTCGTGGGGTTCTGTATGGTCCGTGGCGGAGGAGGGGATATCCCAATCGGGGATATGAAGATCCCGTTCTATCTGATCCGCGCCGTCGGCGTTGGGTTGATTTTCGGCGTTCTGGCGACGTTCTTCGGCCGTCGGTTTTGGAGAAAGTTTTTCGATATTTAGAATACTTATTCAGCTTTTTTTGATGGTGGGGATTTGACACCTCACGAAGGAGAGTAGAGCGATGACGACGAGCAATTCCAGCAATCAAGCCAAGGGTGTGGATACGGGTAGCGTGCAGTCGCGGCGGACGTTCCTGTGGAGAAGTGCGAGCGCGGCGGCGGCGGTGAGCATGGGCGGCGGTGCGCGCACGGTTTTCGCACAGGCCTCACCCGGGACTCTCGCGGGGGCGGGCCTCATCGGCGCGTTTCCAGCCGTTGCCACGAATGTGGGCCCGAGCGAATGGTCGGCCGGAGAATGGACGCCGGGCGCGCCGTTCCTGTGCTGGGGTAAGACGCTTCGCGTGCAGCCGATCCTGATGTATTCGACCCCGCAGCCGCGGGAGAAGACTTCGTGGCGCTCTTGGGGCGATGTGCTGACCGAGGAGGCGGCGACGGAGGAGATGGGGCGCATCTCGGAGGAACTGCGTACGTTGTGCGCGAAAGCGGAATTTCCCCTGGAAATCCTTCCCCCGGCGAAAGTGAAGACACCCGAGGAAGCGGCACAGGCGCTCAAAAGCGAGCACGATGTTCGCCTGGTGTATGCGGCGGCTGGCGGGGGCGGATTGATGGATGCCTGTGTCGACAAAGAAGGGGATACGATCCTCTTCGTTCGGCACCGTTCGGGGGCGACGTATTATTGGTATGAGGGTCTGAGCGTGCGCTACCTGCGGACCGACTCCGCCGATAACCCGGGCGAGGACGAACCGAAACGGCTGGACAATACGCATGTCGACGACGTTGTTGTGGACGATCCAGACGAGGTTTTGTGGCGTCTGCGGGCGTTGTACGGAGTCAAGAACCTGACCGGCTCGCGGATCGTGGCGCTGGGGGGTGTGGGGGGGGGAAATACGCGGGCGACGCCCCCAAAATCGCGCGTGAAAAATACAAGATGGAGATCGTCGACGTTACGTACGCCCAGATCGAAAAACGTATTACGAGCGGGTTGGCGGACGCGAAGAGAATGGCTCGAGCGGAACGCTGGGCGGCGAAGTACCTGGCGATGCCGGGGACGGACCTAAAGACCGACCGGCCGTTCGTGGTGAATGCGTTCATGCTGTACGATATTTTCAAAGACCTGATGGAGGAGAACCAGGCCCCAGCGTTTACCATCAAGGATTGTATGAGCGCGATCATGCCGATGTCGAAGACAACGGCGTGCCTTTCGCTCGGCATTCTGAACGACGAGGGCCTGCTGGCGTTCTGTGAGTCGGATTTCGTGATCATTCCGGCGGGGATTCTGATGCGCCATATTACCGGGAAACCGGTCTTCTTGCATAATTCGACCTTCCCGCATAAAGGGGTCGTGACCTGCGCGCATTGTTCCGCGCCGCGACGGATGGATGCCGTGAAATACGAACCGACAAAGATCCTCACGCACGAGGAATCGGATTACGGCGCGGCGCCGAAGGTCGAAATCCCGGTGGGGCAGGAAGTGAGCTTCATCTCTCCCGAATATACAAGGGGCCGCTGGGTCGGTATGCGTGGGAATGTCGAGGATAATCCGTTCCTGCCGATCTGCCGTTCGCAACAGGACGTTCGTATCCAAGGCGATTGGAAGAAGCTGATCCGTGAAGCCCGTGACTCGCACTGGATGATGGCGTATGGCGACCACCTTCGGGAGATCGGCTACGCGGCGCGGAAACTGGGGCTGCGTTGGGACAATGTTTCGGATGCTTGATTGCGTGTGAGGGGGGAGAGTGCACCTCGCTCTGTTTTCTTCTTGAAAGCAATGTGTCCGCACCATCCCAATTTGAAGAAGACTATGTTTTGCACAGGCTAGAATCCTGTGCCACCCGGGCTTGTTTTTCCGCCGAGGCTGAGAGTCTGTGCGAGTCCGGGTGGGGGACGTCGTATCTTCCAAAAGTAATGTCCGATTGAAAGAGACTGAACGTGCGATTTCCGCGAGCACTCTGTCGCAAGCGACACTTCGTTCGTGCGCTTCCTGGAGTAACTTTCGAGAGACGTTCTAGGGTTTGACGGCGACGAGCATGGCGCGCTCGCTGTCGAGGTTGTAGTCGGCGCTCTCAAAACTACCGTAGACTTTTTTGGGCCGTAACCCCGCGCACTCGGCGAGAAGGGTGAGTTCAAACCCGTTGAAGAGCCAGGGTTTGTAGTCATAGCGCCGGGCGACGCCCTCACGATCGGTCACGCAGATTTTATTGTGCAGACGCCGTCCGCTCTCGATGATCTTTCGTTCTTCGCGAACCGCTAACCCGCGCTCGCGGTGACGATAGACCGGCGTCAGATACCGGGCGATGTAGTGCCGATTCATCACATCGATGAGCAGCGATCCGCCCGGCCGGAGCACGCGCGCGTATTCGCACATCACCCCGAGATTTTCCTCCTCCGAAACTCCATACCCGAAACTGCTGAACATACTGATGGCATAATCGACGCTGCCCTCACACAACGGGAGATGCCCCAGATGCGCGCGGACCCAGGTCGGTCCCGTATTCGCCGCTTTTTCTTCCTCCGGGCCGCTGGCCACACCGAGGAGGTACGGTGAGAGGTCCATGCCGATGACCCGGAATCCGCGTTGATGGAGTTTGCGGGTGTGACGTCCCTGCCCGCAGGGGCCGTCGAGTACGATGTTGCCCGGCGTCCATTCGAGCGCCCGGTCGCAGAAATGCAGTTCCCGGACGGTGCGATCCTCGTTTACGGTGTTTCCGTAAATATCAAGGTAGTCGGGATTGTTGAAGAAAGTAAACCACCAACCGTCGGATTGTTTTATCATCGCCGTGCCAAACCCGCGCTATCCCCGCCGAGGTATTCAAGAGTCGATTCCCAAGAGTTGCCTTCACAATACCCGTCACGCCGGAGCCGGGTTGAATGCCCAGTACAGCGGACCGCCCCGGGGCGGTTCTCTTGGCGACCGCTCTATTCGGCGGCCATTGCGGAACAAGAGTAGCATAGAGTTCTTGAGTCATTGCGCCAAACAGCGTATCTTCTATCGTATTGTCAAACGTATCTGGTATTGAAATGGGCGAAAGGTCCCAATCCGCGGGCCGACCCGCAAGGGCCTCCCGTGCATTTCTCCGGCAAACGCTTTGGTGGAGGACAACGCCGCACGGTCTGTGCGGTCATCGATTGAGGTAGGGAGAGAGATGTCCAATCCTATTCCCCATGAGACCGTGGACGGCGTGCTCGTCGTCCGGTTCGGTGAAGAAGAACTGTTCGACCGTCTGGTGGAGCCATGCCGGGAAATTTTCAACGAGGCTTTTTCAAGTGCATGCTACGACGTGGTTCTGGACTTCACGTCGGCCGTGAGCATCGACTCGTTTTTCTTGGCGATGCTGGTGTTGCTTT
>CAYTDF010000094.1:0-11743 GCA_964436365.1 uncultured bacterium
GGCGTATGAATCTTCGACTGAGCGAAAGCCTTTTCCTGTCCCCGTTGTCCGGTGACATCCTGCATATCGCCAAGCGGGTAGGCTTTATCTTCGCCGGGATCGTAGCGCACCAACCACGCACCGTTCAGCGTGTCGGAGAGTTTCTGTGAGAAAGCGTAGTTGCAGATCCCCGCGTAGATGTCGCCATTGGGCGCGGTTCCCATCGAACTGTATATATGCCACGAGCCGGGTCCGAGCCCATACCGGCGCATCTCGACGTTGACTTTCGCGCTTTCGCCGTTCTTTGAGCAGTTTTCGAACTTCCCCGGAACGCAACACGCAACGACTGCGAATGCAAGGCCTAAGGCGGTTAGGTGTGGAAACGTTTTCTTCATAGCCGGATTCCTGATTTCCTGAGACGTAGAGCGTCCCCAAAAAGTTATGTCCTATTGGAAGACACTATAGCATTTCCTCAGAGTGACGGGGCACGGGCTTCTCAATACACTCGCGCAGAGCGGAAGACTGTCCGATCCGCGCAATAATCCGCGCGAGATGAAGAACGTGTACGCCGACCCGAACCACGGGAAAAGCGTCAAACGCATGAAGCGAAGGCCGGTTCGGCTACGGGAACTCACCACGGGCGAAACCGGTAAAGCACTCTAGGCATCGCCCTGCACGGCGCGTTCCATGATGGGAATCAGTTCGCGTAGCCGGTGCGCGTAGGTGTGCTCTTTGAGCACCCGGCGGCGTCCGGCCACGGCGAGCGCTTGTCGTCCTTCGGGGTCGTGAAGATACCGTTCGACGCATGCCTCCAACTCATCGGTGGTGCGATAGAAGAGCATCTCCTCCCCCGGTTCGAAGTAGCGGGCGTAGTCGCGCCGATCATCGGTGATCTGGAACGCACCGGCGGCGGGCACGTTGAAGAAGCGCATATTGACGCCCCACTCGTGCACCGTGGAATGGACGTTGAGATTGATCGAGCTGTGCCTGTAGACGTTGGTCTCTTGATCGGGAGGAAGATACCCCCGGTAGCAACGTTCGAGTTCGTGGGGAGCCAGGACGGTCTCCCACCCCCCGCCGAAAAGCTGAATCCCGTACTTCAACAGTACCCGCACCGCCGTGACCCGGCGATTCCCCGTACTGAGCGAGAAGACGAAACGCAACGCTTTGTCGAGAACGTCGGGCGGCAGTTCCTTCTCCCGCAAAAACCTTCGCTCGACTTCATAGAACGAGAAGGGTATCTCGGGTTTGGCGAGTTCGCGGGCGATATCCTGTAATTCGTCATGAAGCCCCACGTAGGGCGTAAACAGTGTCCGATACCGCTCGAGCCCATCGGGGTCGGGCATGAACGAGGTTCCGAAAAAGCTGAGTGGGATATCGCCGAAACTCCACTCCGGGTCGGGCGGTGGTTCACGTAAGATACCCGCCGCGAGAGGCAGATCGAAAACGCGCGTCCAACCGTCGGCCCGCTTTTTTTCGGCCATCGCGCGTTCGAGGGTCACGAAATATTCGCGCGGCCCGAGGCGCGGCTCCACTTCGTTCGGAGCGGTGGTATACGAGAGAGAAGGAATGGGGAGCCGATCGGTCAGTTCATTGGACAGAAACCGCAGATAGTAACTGTTGACGGTGAAGATCAGGTCGGGACGCAGTTCGTCAACCCATTCCAGAAGATAGCGGCTTGCGCGTTCGGGATGCCCGGGAACCTCCAACACCCACCCCCAGCGGGGGATAGTCTTGTGGTGGATCTCGAATCCCGCCTCTTCGAGGGCCTCGTGAAAACAGCGCAGGTGAAGACCGCCCGGTGCGTTCTCCCACATATCGAGGATCAAAATGCGGCGCAGATCGCTTTTCCGTTCGAGCGTGTAATGAGCGGCGAGCTCGTTCACACGCCGCGCGTGATCGGTACTGAGTTCCTGGAGGATTCCGCCGAGCCGTTGGAATGTTTTCTCGTCGGCGGACTGCTCGTCGGCGGTGCGGACCGGCGCGCCACGGAAAGCGCCGCAACGGGTCTGCGCACAGAGACCTTGTTCGCGAATCGCTCGCTCCATTCCCGCGATGGCTTCATCACCGACCAACCACAGGATGTTCGGCATGGAGGCGATGTCCTTGAGATCGTGGAGGTTGAGCATTCCCCAGAGCATGCCCGGATCGCGCTCGACTACAACCAAACACCGGCCGGTCTCCCAAATCGCGCGCGCGACGCGTACGGGCAGATACCCCAGCCCCACTCCGAAACAGACCAGCAGATCGGGACCCTGATTGAGAACCGCTTCGGCATTCTCACCCAACCCGCGCAGTTCATCGGCAAACGATTCCCCACCGACAATCCATTGAGCGCCACCAGAGCCGTCTTGGATGCAACACTGCTTCTCCCCCTGCGGTCCGGAGCGATAGGCAATATCGCCGCGAGCCCCCTCCCGTTTGAGAGTCTCAAGCAATCGAGGGTGATAGATATGCAGACGCTCGAGATTCTCGTCGCGCTGTGTGGGATTGACAGTGGACAACGGGCCCCAATCGCTCCAGCCGTCCGATGGATGGGTCATTCACCGCTCCTTGCATTCCACTCCGTCGAGACGGTCTCCAGCATTCGCCGGGCGCGCTCCGGGAAGGTGTGGTCGCGCAAGACACGCTCGCGCCCCGCGGAGGCGATCCGGCGGCGGCCCTCGGGATCGGCCAGCCATCGATCGACTTCACCGGGTAAAGATTCCAGCGAGTCGAAACAGGCCAACTCCTCGCCCGGTTCGAAACAACCGCTCGACCCGTTCAGATTCTCCGTCAGTAGAAACGTCTCCTGCAAGGGCGCGTTCCAAGCGTGCATGTTGAGCCCGTGGATCGTCCCAACACTGTGCAGCGAAACGTGGATCGCGCTCGAACGATACAACGCGGCCAGACCGCGAGGATCGGACATATACCCACGAAACGCGCGGCGGATCGGTGAATTTTCGGGTTCACCCTCCAGCCAGGCGTCTCCGCCCCACAACGCCAAATCGTACCCGGCCAACTTGCGAACACCCCACCGGCGATAGAGGGCGTTGGCCACCACATAGGCTTTCACACCGATCTCGGCGGACGAGCGTTCGCGCAACGGTCCGGGCGGCGGGTTCTTCTCGATGGCGTCTTCCAGATCGAACGCGCGATCGAGCGCCTTGGCCTCGGCCAGTTCGAGGATGTAGTCGCGATCCTTTTTCCCAAAAGGAGCCACGACCGGCTCAATGGGCTGCACGGAGGCGACGACACTCACCTGACACCGCAGAGACGGATCGGGTTCAGCCGGTTCCAGGAGGGTGGCGGCGGCTTGAAGAGTGTGAACGGGTCGCCCGATACGAGCCGAAAAGTCCGGGATGTAATAACGGTCAAAACAGAAAACGACGTTCTGCTTGTTGAGTGACGGGTTCGAAAGCTCGAACAATGGCGCGTCGGTCAGCCAGACCGCCTGGGGGATGGCCAACCCGTCGGCAAATGGCCCCGCGCTGTACCGTAGCGGTTGATTGGAGGTAACGACCATATCCGGTTTACAGCGAAGCAATCCCCAGTTGGCTTTGCGAGCGCTCACATAGCGTTCGGATTCGATGCAGCACTCAACCGCGTCGATGCCCAAGGCGCGCATACCCTCAGCCAGGCCGCGCATCACAAAGGTGCTGGCGCGGCTCTTCTCGAAATTCAGAAACCAGACGCGGCGAATCGGCCGCTCGGTCTTCGCATAGTACGCTTGGACATCCGCGTAACAACGCCTCAGCCGGTCGAGTTCGACCGTAAACCGCCGCTGCAACACCGTTCCGATCGAATTGTGCTCGGTCAGCTCGCGGGCGGGCAACTGCTCGTAGGCGGAAAACAGGGTCGGATTCATGCAGGCGGCCAAGAGCCGTTCTTCCGCGAGCGTCATCCATTGCGCAGCCCAGTCCTCGCCGACGATCCAGATCACGAACGGAGAGGTGAGAATCGCATCGAACGTCCGCTCCTCAAGCAGCTTCAATAGGCGGGACGCATTGGGTTCGATTATACAGAGACCGTTTTTCGAGTTCGCGGCGTCGAGCGCCTCGGTCTGGAACCGCTCGATCCAGGTTCCATCACCGACACCGGCGACAAAGACGAGATCGTGCTCCTCAGCCCACGCGCGCTGAACTTGCTCGACGACGATCTCCGCCCGCACCGCCCGCGATCTGGGATCGGGAGGTTGGGGAGAGATACCTTCAAGCGATGAAGCCAGGTGAGCGTGGTTGTGGAGTAGTTGAGATCGCTGGCGTTCGAGCTGGCTAGACATGCGTTTCTCTAAGGTGAGTGACGGGAGTACGGAATTCTATCAGAAGGGTGCGAGAGCGGTAGGCTCAAGTTGTCGAGCCCTCTCGGAGGAGTCATCTCCGGCCGCACCTTGTTTCGAACTGCCGGGGCTGTGATAATTCGTGGAACCGGTACGCCGCGTACCCGAGACGCGCCGACTACGGCAGGAGATGATGTCCCATGAAACGAATCGCCCTATTCCTTATTTGCGGTTGTATGCTGATCGCATGCGAAGCCACGGCCGAGTTCCAAGCGGGGATCGCGTACCGTGTCGTGACTCCCGACCCACTGCTCCCGGTCTCCGGCGGCGTGGGGCCTTCGGGTCCGTCAGAGAAGGCACTGGGCGATCTGACCGTCCGGGCGTTTGTACTTGAAAATAACGGCACGCGAGTCGCGATTGTCGGTGCGGATTTTCTGGGATTCCCGGCAGTGCTCGGGAACCAAGTCCGCAAAGCGGTCTCGTCGATTCCCCCCGAGAATATCCTCATCGGAGTAACCCACACCCACAGCGCCCCGGATTGCTACGGTTTCGCCAACGAGAAGGGAGAGACCGGTGCGGACCTTGAGTACCTGAAATACGTCTGTAAACAGATGGTAGAGGCGATCGACGAAGCCGTGGAACGGCTGCAACCTGCGTCGTTGCGAATCGCCACCGGCAAGGCTAAGGGCAAGATCGCCTATAACTACTACGCGCCGCAACTCTACGATCCGCGCTGCTGTGTGGTGCAAGCCTTGGATAGCAACGGAACACCGTTCGCCACGCTCGTGAACTACGCTGTCCATCCCGAAGTGATCGGTTCGGGACAGAGCATTCTGAGCCCGGATCTGATCGGTCCGCTTTATGAGCGCATCACCGAAAAAGGCGGCGGGACAGCCATCTTCATGAATGGCGCGATCGGAGGCATGGTGACCGCCGATTGCCGTGGGCCAAACGGCCGGGATATCCAGACCTGGGATGAATGTATTCGTATCGGACACCGTCTCGCGGATGAGGCGTTGCGAATCGTCGGCACAGCGCCCGTTCAGAAAGACCCGAAACTGTTCTGTGCGGCGCGGACGGTGACGTTCCCCATCGACTCGCCTCTCATGAAGGCCGTGCTCGCCAACTCTCCGCTGGGCTATGAAATACGCGACGCGGGCCAGATTTCAACACAAGTCAACGCGATCAATGTCGGCAACGCACAGATGCTCACCATTCCCGGTGAGGCCTTGCCGAATATCGGCTTCTATCTGAAACGCAAGATGCACGGTCAGCATAATCTGCTGCTCGGTCTCACCAACGACGCGTTCGGGTACATCCTCGTCCCTGAAGATTTCAACAGTTTCAAACGCTACGAGTACATCTCGCGAACGTCGCTGGGCGAGATGACCGGCGATATCTTCATCAACCAGGCGCTGTCGTTCATCAACGAATGCCCACGACCCGAGCGGCTCGGTAATTGAAGTATCCCCCAAAGAGTTGTCTCCGATTGAAAGACACCGAACGCCCGGCCTTCGCGGGCACTGCGTGCGCGCTGCCGGGAAAAACTTCGAGAGACGCTCCGACGCCGGGATCAGTCCACGGACAGACCGCTCGCGCGTAGAATCGTTTCCTGTACGGCAAGGTCGTGGTCTGGGGTGAAATCGGGAGCCTTCTGGCCACGAACGATCTGAGCGAGATCGGAAAAGTCGCCATCGTAACGGCCTGCGCTGGGCGGCAGTTCGACCTCCTGATAGCCCTTCTGGAACGCCTGCCTGGGCTCGGTCAGAGCCAGGAGGAGTTTTGGGGGTTCGAGAGGCCGGATGTCGACAATACCCTCGTCGCCGCAGATCACAAACTGCCGCCTCCGGAAACCGAACGGCTCGACCAGCGCGCTACGGACAGTCGCGGTGGCCATGCGGTATTCCAACACCGCGAGTTGGTTGTCCGCCAAAGTGTCTTGCTCGGGGCGCGTGTTTCGCACGTGGGCCGTGACTCTCTCGGGCTTGCCCAACACATAGACGAGCGCGTCGATCAGATGGCAGCCCAGCTCGAACATCGAGCCACCGAGAGACTCCGCCAACTCTATACGCCGGTCGGCACCGACTTTCTTGCTAATCACCGCGTGGGCTTCGAACAGGTCGCCAAGCCAACCTTCCCGCACCGCTTGGAAGCAGAGTTGGAACGCGGGGCTGTAACGGAACATATATCCCATTTGCACGACGAGATTCTTCCGGACCGACTCGTCGAGTAGTTTCCTGAAGGCGGCCAAAGACTCACCAGCCGGTTTGTCCAGATGCACATGCAGACCGGCGGCGATGCAACGCGAT
Organism: uncultured bacterium; assembly: GCA_964436365.1. GTDB lineage: Bacteria > Hinthialibacterota > Hinthialibacteria > Hinthialibacterales > CAYTDF01. The sequence goes on from CAYTDF010000094.1 coordinate 6,547, forward strand.
GCGGTCGGCACCAGATCGGGAACACCGGTCTCAACCGCAACCGCCTCCAGCCCCTTGCTGTTGAGGAGCCGTTCCTCGGTCATCCAGGTCACACCCCGATAGGCGTCCTCATTCTCCACCTCTTTGCGTCGTTCGGGATCGGGCTCGACCACGCCGACGACCTCGAAATCCTCCGTCAACTTGCGCAACGTCTCGATCTTCCCCGAGGCGTGCGCATGCTGGGTACCGATCTGGCCGATCTTAATCTTCCGCCTAGCGGCCTGGCCGCTCACAGTGCCCGCCAAGATACTCGAACCCACGACCGAGGCGGCGAGTGTGCCCTGCGTCACTTGTCCCGTAAAATCACGGCGGCTTAACGATCCCATTTTCATCTCCTCCTTCTCTTCGTCGGCGTGGTGCGCGGGACACTCAGATGGATCCTCCCACAGAGGCTGTGACCGCTTCATCACGCGCCTATCACGGTCACAAAACCAGCCGACAACCTAGCCAGGGTACAGCGTCCCGCCCCCACGTGGCAACGGCCTCCCGGACAGGCGAAGCGAACCGGGAAGGCAATGCCGACGCTCGTAGACCTTGGGCCTAGGGGCGGCAAACGCTTGATACCACCGGTTTCGCAGAGTAGAATCCGATTCGAACGATAGGAAAAAACAAGACGGTGAAAGACGCTCCAACCCTTATGATCAAAGCCACCATCGCAGGTATCGAAGGTTACCTGCCTGCCCAAAAACGCACGAACCAAGATCTGGTCGCCTGCAATCCAACCTGGTCCGCGGAAGAGATTCTGAAGAAGACCGGCATCGCGGAACGGCGTGTAGCCGGAGCGGACGAATGCGTTTCCGATCTGGCGGTTCGCGCGGCGGAACGGCTCTTCGCGCGCGGGATCGGCGACCCCGCCAAGATCGATGCGCTTCTTCTCTGCACGCAATCGCCCGACCACTTTCTGCCGACGACAGCGTGTATGGTTCAAGCGCGACTCGGTCTCACCACGCGCTGCGCCTGTTTCGATTTCAACTTGGGGTGTTCGGGATTCGTTTATGGGCTTTGGATGGCGAGAGGGATGATCCAATCCGGACAAGCCAAGAACGTCCTCTTGATCACGTCGGAGGTCTACACCAAACATCTCAGCGTGCACGATTTTTCGGTGGCGACGGTCTTTGGAGACGGGGCGGCGGCGACTCTCGTCAGCGCCAGCGAAGAACCGAATGCCGGAGAGATCGGTGCGGCCACGCTGGGGACCGATGGGCGCGGCGCGGAACACCTCATCGTCCCGGCGGGAGGCATGCGTCTCGCCCGTGAAACGGAAAAGCCTTCAGAACCGAGTGGCGATGCGGGTTTCGTACGTTCCCGGAACGACCTCTATATGAACGGCCCCGAGGTCTTCCGCTTCGTCCTGATGAACGTGCCCAAAGCCGTACGGGAGCTGTTGGCCCAAGAAGAGCTGACCTTGGACGACATCGATCTGGTCTTCTTTCATCAGGCCAGCGCCATGGTCCTGGATCATCTCTCCAAGATGCTGGCATTACCGGCGGAGAAGGTGCCTCGCAATCTGGAGTCGACCGGGAATACGGTCTCGGCCACCATCCCGCTCTTGATGCGCGAATGCGAAGAAAACGGCACACTCACGAAAGGCAAACTCTGTCTGTTGGTCGGATTCGGCGTAGGGTTCTCATGGGCGGCATCGCTCGTGCGTTGGTAGGGCGCACGACACAGAAAACAGCGAGAGCCAGGCCATTAGAGCTCTTTGACATAGACAAGGGCGTCGTAGCCTCGATCCTGAGTGCGCCCAATACGTACGAAACCCTGATGCTGGTGAAAAACGTGCGCCAATAACCGGTCGGTCTTGATCGAAGATTTGACCTTCTTCACATTGCGCGCCCGCAGATCGCGCACGCCCTCGGCGAAGAGCTCGTTGGCGACACGGACCCCGGTCCGCTTCAGGAACTCGGGCGTGCGGAACTTCTCGGCCACAACAAAAGTCAGGAATTCGGCGGGCACATCGCTTCCCAATTCGGATTGCGCATGGCTGAGGTTGCGCATACAGAAGAGAATATCGCGCAGAACAGTGGGTCGGGTTATCAACTCGACCGCAAGAATCGATACCAACTGAGCAAACCGTCGCTTGAGTCCCTCGCGAAAGAGGCCGTTGGCGTTCTCTGTGTAGGAGAGGAATCCGGCCGTCTCGCCTTCGTATTGATAGAGGAGGCAGTGCACCATGCCTTCTTGGACCAGCGCACCGTAGAAGAAGTCTCGTGCGAACCGGCGGCCCAGCCACACAACCGGGGAAGTGAGTTCGCGATGGAGTTCATAAACGTCGTTCGAGAGTTTGGGGTCTCTGCCGTCTAGCCGCACGATCATGGCGTCGGTCCCATCGTTCCCCGCCTCCCGCTTCAACAACCGATTCCGCCATCGACGACAAAAACCTGACCGGTGACGAACGCGGCCTCTTCCGAAAGAAGATACTCGACCAACGGCGTCACATCGTCGACAACACCGAAACGCCCCAGAGGTGTCTCTCGAACGATTTGCCGTTTCTGCTCGGCGGGCATGGGGTCGGTCATGTCGGTTTCGAGATACCCCGGACAGAGGGCGTTCACACGGATACCGCGCGGGCCGAGTTCGCGGGCAAGACTCTTGGTCATCCCCACCAGCGCGGCTTTTGTCGCGGCATACGTCGAGAGCCCCGCCGCGCCCCGTAGCCCGACAACGGAAGAGATACTCACGATCGACGCGCCGTGCCCAGCGGGCAAACGGAGCATGGCCTGCAAGCACCGCTTGGTAAGCAGCGTTGCCGCGGTCAAGTTGGTCTGAATCGTCGTCTCGATGGCGTCGTCTTCAATGCTGGCCAGCATCCCCGGAGCCGCAACGCCCGTGTTGTTGATAAGCGCATGGATCGCCCCGAAACGCCTTTCGACTTCCTGCACGAAGCGGCTCATCTTCTCAACATCCACGATGTCGAGTTTGGCGTGGAAAAACCGGGTATCCAGCTCCGGCGAAACTTGCAGCTCGGTCATCGCATCGGAACCGCTACGGCTGAATGTGCCGACCTTGTAGCCCTTTGCGAGCAGACGCCTCACAATGGCCAATCCCAATCCCCGGCTCCCCCCGGACACAATGACGGCTCGGTCGTTCGGCTTCTCCGCTGAAGTCATCACTCGTTTCTCTTTCGTTCTCTTGGGCCGGTTACGATTCGGAGGTGTGCTGGTTGTACAGATCGATGAGTTCTCCCAGCGTTTCGGGCACCAGACCGAGCGGTTTCGAGAGAGGGTCGATCCCCAGAAGTCCATCGAGCCTCGCGACCAAAATGCTGAAGTACATCGAATCGATGCCCAGATCCTTCAGCGTCATGGAATCGTCCAGCGCCGGTATCTCCAGTTCGGATTCGCGCAGCACATCCGTGAGCGTCTCTCGGATCGTTTCGGCTAGGTTCGTTGTCATGGTCGGGACTCTTCCTTCTGCGCGGCTCAGGTTTCGCATGCAAATACAACATCCGTAACATAAGACACATCCAGTCGAGCGTCAATCGACGAGGGGGAGACGCTCCTCCCGAGCACAGGCCGAGACGGTCTGTGAAAGGCTCGCTACGAACTGGGAAACTGGCCCTTTGGTGGTACTATGCCGTGGGAGTCATAAGGGAGACGGATGACACAGGAACGCGAAAAAACCACCGCCAGTTTGAATGTGGATATGGATCCAATCGATCACTATCTGCACACGCGGGGTTGGAGTCCGCTCGAGGGGTGTGACACGAATGCGATCTACGACGACGCCCTGCCCCGCATGCTGGATATCTTCGATGAATACGGCGTGAAGGCCACTTTCTTCGTTGTGGGAAAAGATATTGGGATCGGCGACAATGCGGCGAAACTGAGCGAGCTCGTCGAGCGGGGACACGAGGTCGGCAACCACACCATGACCCATAACTTGGGGCTCGCCGATCTGGGTGCGGAAGAGAAGCGGTGCGAGATTCTGGAGATGCAGAAACGCGCGGAGGACGCCACCGGCCAACCGATCCGGGGTTTCCGCGCGCCCGGTTGGAACATCGACAAAGTCACATTGGCGATTCTCGGCGAACTGGGCTACGTCTACGATTCTTCCATCCTGCCGTCGCTACTGAATCCCCTGATTCAGGCAGCCTACCGGATTCAGAGCCGGGGCCGGGGCAAACGATTGCTCGGGCATCCTCCGGCGCTGGCGTGCGCACCCCGTGGCCCCTACCGACCAGACCCGGAGCGTATCTGGCGAAGAGGACAGAACTCCATTGTGGAGATCCCCACCTCGGTCTTGCCGGGGATTCGGTTCCCATTTTATGGAACCATGAACCTGTTCCTGGGCGAGACGGCGTTCAAACTCGGAGCGGCGTGGTTTCGGTCGCTATCGACCGCGCCGCTCAATTACGTTTTGCATGCGCTGGAACTCGTAGATAAGGATAAGGTCGGCGATGACCGGCTGGAGATCAAGCCGGGATACATGCGCGGTCTGGATGAGAAGATCCAGTCGTACCACACCATGCTCGCGACCTTCCAAGAACGGTATCGCTTCGTCCGCCTATGCGATATCGCTACAACAGTACCGAAGTGAATCCAGCGGTTTCGGGTAACCGGCTCAGTAACAGGGCCACTCGGTAACCGAGGACGGTCCCTGCAAGAACTGCATCGTCCCCCAAAGATCCGTGTCTCGCGTACTGTATCCAGCCAAGCCTGTCTCGTCGTCGATGAAATGCCAAGACCATTTGCCCAGCAATTGCCCAGTGCCGTATCCATCGTGGATCATGATGTCGAACCCGATGGCTTTTCTCTCGGGATCGTCGAGGATTTCACTTTTTACGAACTGAAACTCAACGATATACCCCGTACCGTCGGGTTTCGCGTGCGCACCGTAGTTCCAGACCGTACCGTCTTCGGAGGCATAGCCACCTTCCGGCAGCGGCGCGCTCGTGGGGCGAAGGGTTCCGGAGGCCGCGGAGCCGTCCCCGACCGCCCCTGCGTGGATTGTCGATGAGGTCACTTTCTGATTGCCAGTGTTCAGATCGGGGTTCAGATAAAGAGCCACACCATCGACGGCCAGCCGGGTCTTTCGTCCGGAGTCGAAATCCAAATGCGGGTCGACCACATCGACGGCAACGTTCAGAAACTCCTCGTTGTGGAAGACGTGAACAGTAGCGTTGGATTCCTCTGCCGGAAACAACGGTCCCAACACC
>CAYTDF010000095.1:0-11689 GCA_964436365.1 uncultured bacterium
TCAACGAGGCCGTCAAGAAGGCCGCCGAAGGCGAACTCAAAGGCATTTTGGGTTACACCGATCTGCCGCTCGTCTCGATCGATTTCTGCACCGATCCCCGGTCCTCGATCTTCGATTCCGGCTGCACCCGCGTCATGGATGGCACCTTGGTGAAGATCGTCTCCTGGTACGACAACGAGTGGGGTTACTCGAGCCGGACCATCGATCTGGCCAAGTTCATGGCAGCCAAAGGCCTATAAGTCCTTGGAAAACAGAGTGTTTTCACTCTGCTGCTACCGACAGTAACGAAAAACAAGGCCGGACCGGCACCCGCTAGGTCCGGCCTTTTTCAAATAGACCTGAATCGCGTTTGAGTGACTCTCGATCGAGCGACTGTGCATCCGCAACCTCTTTCAGGAGTCAAACCAAGAGGATTCGATTATGAAAAAGAAGACTGTAAAAGATCTACAACTCGCTGGAAAAGTTGTCTTTATGCGCGTTGACTTCAATGTACCCTTGAAGGACGGCATCATCGGTGACGACACGCGAATCCAAGCCTCTCTGCCGACCATCCAGTACGTCCTGGAACAGAAACCGAAACGTCTGGTCTTGGCCTCGCACTTGGGCCGCCCCAAGGGCAAAGTCGTACCCGAGATGAGCCTGACCGCGTGCGGCGTGCGCCTGGCGGAACTGCTCGGCAAACCCGTCGAAATGATGCCCGGCAGCGTGGGTGAAGAGATCGCCAAGAAGCTCGAAGCCATTCCCGAGGGCGGGATCGCCCTGCTGGAAAACGTGCGGTTTCACGCCGAAGAGACCTCCAAGGTCGAGGCCGAAGTCGACTCGCTGGCGAAGCAGTTCGGCGCTTTCGCGGACGTCTTCGTCAATGACGCCTTCGGATCGGCACACCGTGCCCAAGGCTCGGTCTGTAACGTGGCCAAGTTCGTCAAAGAGGGCTCCGGCGCAGGCTTCCTGCTCCAAAAAGAGATCGACTATCTCATCAGCACCATCGAGTCACCCGAACGGCCGTTCGTCTCCATTCTCGGCGGGGCGAAGATTTCCGGGAAAATCGATGTCATCTCCAACTTGCTCGGCAAAGTCGACTCGATTTTGATCGGCGGCGCTATGGCGTACACGTTCCTGAAGGCGATGGGGATCGAAACCGGCAAGTCACTCGTCGAGGACGACCGCATCGAAATGGCCAAAGAGACCCTGGAACAGGCCAAGAGCATGGGGAAAGAGCTGCTCCTGCCGGTCGATCACATCGTCGCCGGCGCATGCGAAGCCGGACAGAGTACCGAAGCCACACCGGACCAGGCCATCCCCGCCGATAAGGTGGCGGTGGACATCGGCCCCAAAACCGTTGAGCTCTACAGCCAGAAACTCGCGGAAGCCAAGACCGTGGTTTGGAACGGTCCGATGGGCGTCTTCGAGATCGAAGGCTTCAACAAAGGCACGATCGCTGTCGCCGAGGCCGTTGCGGCTTCGAGCGCGACCAGCATCGTCGGCGGTGGCGATTCGGTGTCGGCGGTCAAGAAAGCCGGAGTGGCCGATAAAATGAGCCACATCAGCACGGGCGGCGGTGCATCCCTCGAATTGCTGGGTGGAAAAGAGCTGCCCGGCCTACTCGCCCTCGACGACGCCTAAATACCGGATTACAGTACCGGAGTACATTTATAGTGTCTCCCAAAAGTTCTTTCCGATTGGAAAACGCTGAACGCCCGACTTTCGTGGGCACTTCGCGCGAGAGAGGAAGAAACTTTCGAGAAACGCTCTATGAAATAACGGCTGAATGAAACGCGGTTTCCGGGTGAACCTCGGAAACCGCGGGTTTTCGTTTCGTCGGCCGCAACTCAAAACGAGGCATATATAATTATGTTGCTGGATATTCTCTTCAACGTCGCTTATCTAGTGATTAGCGTGGTTTTGGTCTTCCTGATTCTAATCCAATCCAGTAAAGGCGCCGGGCTTGCGGGCGCTTTTGGAGCCGGTGGAGGATCCGAGAGCTTCTTGGGCGCAGCCTCAAGTGCGACCGTCGTCGTAAAGGCCGCTCTCGGTTTTGCCGTCGCGTTTCTCCTCTTGACGCTGGTGCATGGCTTCTTGCCCCACTACCAACCCACAGGCTCCGCCATCGCGGGTGTGGAGAACTCCAGCGGCTACATGACCGTCACCGAGAGCATTGAGAACGATGCCGCCACAGAGCAGGATCGCAACGCACTCCAAGACGACAGCGCGTCGGAGCCAGCCGCGGCCCCGGCAGAGTAGCACGTAGCTCGCCGGAACCGTGCCCACTCCTTCCCGTCCCCCCGCGCAGGCTGGCGAGCCGATCCGTATCGCACGGCTGATCGCGCGTCTCAACGTGGGCGGCCCGGCCATCCATGTCGTTCTGCTCACCAGCCGTCTGCGTGAACGTGGGTACGAAACCACGCTCATCAGCGGTCAGGAAGCCGCGCACGAGGGCGACATGCTCGACTTGGCGCGGGATCGCAATGTCGAACCGGTTCGCATCCCCGAACTGGGGCGCGAACTCTCACTTCTCAAAGATCCACTCACCCTTTTCAAACTCGTCCGCCTGTTGCGGCGCATCAAACCCCATATCGTCCACACGCACACAGCCAAAGCCGGAACGCTAGGCCGGATCGCCGCCCTGTTGGCCCGGGTTCCGATTGTCGTGCACACCTTCCATGGCCACGTCTTTTCGGGATACTTCAGTTCGTGGCGGACACGTCTGTTCCTGGCCATCGAGCGCTTTTTGGCACGCCGTTCGACACGAATCATCGGCGTAAGCGAGAAGTGCCGCGAGGACTTGCTCCAACTGGGAGTGAGCGACGAGCGGCGGCTGATCCATATCCCGCTCGGGCTCGAGCTGGCGCGGTTCCCCAAAGACGCCGAACGGTTGAAAGGGCGGCTCAGGGAACGATTGGGGCTGGCCGAAGACGTTCCCCTGGTCGCCCATGTCGCACGCCTGGTACCCATCAAGCGGCACGACGTCTACCTCAGGGCCATCGCCGAAGTGCGGGCGCGGTTCCCGGAAGCCCGCTTCTTGATCGTGGGCGACGGCGAAACTCGGGAAGCGCTGGAGGCGTTGACAAAGGAACTCCATCTGGAGGAATCTGTGATCTGGCTGGGGTTTGTGAAGGACCCGGCCGAGGTCTACGCCGACGCGGATATCGTGGCCCTGACCTCCGACGATGAGGGCCTGCCGGTGGCGGTGATCGAAGCGCTTTCGTCGGGACGCGCGGTCGTGGCCACACGAGTGGGCGGTGTGCCGGAACTTGTCGAAGAAGGCGTCTCGGGCTTCTTGGCCGAAAGAGGCGATGCGAGCGATTTCGCCCGCGCCCTCGGTTCGGCGTTGGAAGACCTCGAGCGTTGCCATGAGATGGGACGGTTCGCGCAAGCCCGTATCTTGAAGGAACTCTCGATCGACCGCCTCGTGGACGACCTGGACAATCTGTACCGCGAATGCCTGGAGGAACAAAAGATATGAACGCCGAGCGAGAATCTGGATCAACTGGATTGATTCGATCCCGTGCCCCCGTGCGAGTCGATCTGGCCGGTGGCTGGACGGACGTGGCCGAGTTCTGCAGTGAGACCCCCGGAGCCGTCGTGAATGTCGCTCTGGCGCTTCACGCGCAAGTCACGCTTTCTCCTCGCAACCAGCCGGAAGAGACCGATCCCGATGAAAACCTGAGGCACCGCGGCCGACTGAAAGCGGAGGGGGTCAGCATCTTCTCCAGCGATTTCTACGAATACATCGAAGCGGCCAGCATCCGGGATCTCGAGTACGACGGCAATGTCGACCTGGTGAAGGCGGCCATGCGAGCCATGGATGCGCCCGGGGGATTCGATCTGATCACCTCGTCCTCAGCGCCTCCAGGAAGCGGGCTGGGGACGTCCGCATCGATGGGTGTGGCCCTGCTTGCCTCCCTATGCCGGTACGAAAAACGACACATGGTGGCCTACGAACTGGCGGAGGAAGCCAGCCGGATCGAGCGGGAAGAGCTGGGCATCCGGGGCGGGAAGCAGGATCACTACGCCAGCGCCCTGGGAGGGATGCTCTTTCTGGAGTTCCACGGGCCCGTCGTCCAAGCCTCTCCCCTGCCCTTGCGGCGCGGTACGCTGCTCGAACTGGAGTCCAATCTGATCGTGGCGTATGTGGGGCAATCACGCCTTTCCGGCGACGTTCACGCTCAGGTGTCCGAACGTTTCTCGGCAGGCGATGCCGGGACGCGCCAGGCGATCGAGGATCTGAAGGCCATCAGCCGTGGCATGAAGAGAGCGTTGATGGCGGAAGAGATGGCGGAAGTGGGACGCTTGATCGATGCCAACTGGGACGCTCAGAAACGGCTGCACTCGGCCACGACGACGGATCGCATCGAAGAATGTCTGCGGAAGGCCAAGGAAGAGGGAGCGCTGGGCGGAAAAGCGTGCGGCGCGGGCGGTGGCGGCTGTATCGCCGTTTTCGCTCCCCCGGACCGGGCCCACAGGATTCGCAAAGCGCTGGAACAGCTCGAAACTCAACCTCTGGAAGTCATCCTTGACGATCACGGTGTCGAATCGTGGGAAGTTCGCCACGCATAGCCGGTGCACGGGCTCTTTCCCTCTGGCCAACGAGGACGCGCTTCGTATAGAATCTTAGGTCAATACCATTCTACGTGGAGGAAGGTTTTTGCGATGCTCATTAGGAACGATTGGAAAGCCGCCGGACTCATGTCAACGCTTGTCTGCTTCGGCCTCGTGTTGACTCTCGGCGGATGCGGAACGTCCCAGACACAAACATCAGGAACCCTGGACGTCGCGCCACCAGCGGCGGCAGTGGCCAAAGCGGAGCCCACAGGAAAACTCAGCGGCGTCTTCGAAAAAGTGGGGGGCGACACAATGCCGGTGATCCGTTTTATCTTCCAGGACGACACGCTGATCGCGTTGGGCATGGACAAAAGCCGTTACGGCGGACTGGCAGGTGTCTGCGCATTGACGTGCGACCAATCCACCGCGGGGCGGCTTTCGTGCACGATACGGCAGTTCAAGGATCTTGCCGACGATCCTCCTCCGGGACACTACTTCACCATGTACTATAAGCTGAACGCCGACGGTTCATTCAATGTTACCAGCGTGTACGACGCGCCCGAGTACCTGGAAGGGACCTGGAAACCCGTGGCGAAATGGTAATGAATGTTCTCCCAAATGTTGTGTCCGATTGGAGAGCCCTGAACGCCCGGCCGTCGGGGGCACTTCGTGCGCCCTAACGGAAGGACTTCTGAGTGACGCTCTGCGGACCGTGCAACTCGGTTGCATTGAGGTTGTGCCGACAGTAAGTTTGGTTTGTGGCACACCGCTTGGTTTTTCGCCAAGCGGTGTGCTTTCGTTCAAGCGAAACCGGGAGCCGCGCATGGCGAATTGTGAAAGCGAAAAAGCCCGTTCCGACGCACCCCGCCTCGCGGTTTCGATTATCGTCCCTTTCCGAGACGGCCCCGACTCCGTTCTCTCGTGCGCGGACGCGCTCCTCCGACAAGATACCCACAGGGAATACGAGATCGTCTTTGTCGACGACGGCTCGCGAGAAGCAGACGCTGCACGGACGCTGCAAGAACGTTGCAGCTCCGAACGCCGTCTGCGACTGCTCCAGCAAGAGCATCGAGGCCCCGCCGCCGCGCGTAATACGGGCGCGTCGCAGGCCCGAGGCGAGTACCTGCTGTTTACCGATTCGGACTGTGAACCGACTCCGGAATGGCTGGAAGAGATGTGCAAACCTCTCGACGACGGCGCGGCGGGTGTGAAAGGAGTCTATCGGTCGGAGCAGGATTCCTGGGTCGCCCGGCTGGTGCAAGTGGAGTACGAAGAAAAATACAACTACATGGAACGCTTCGATGAAATCGACTTCATCGACACCTACGCGGCGGGCTTCCCCCGAGCGGTTTTCGAACGTTACGGTGGATTCGACGAACGCTTTCCGAGTCCGAGCGTCGAGGACCAAGAGTTTTCATTCCGGTTGGCGGCGGGCGGCGAGCGGATGTGCTTCGCCCGCCGAGCCGTGGTCACCCATCGGCATGTAGAGAGCTTGTGGGGATACGCGCGCAAGAAAGCGCGTATCGCGTTCTATAAAGCTCTGATTCTGCGGCTCCACCCCGTCCGGACAAGAGGCGATACGCACACGCCCCCGTCATTGATGTTTCAGCTGCCATTGGCGGTGGCGATCGCGGGAACCTTGGTGTTGTCCATGTGGCGCATCGAGTGTCTGGCCGTGACCGCGCTCGCCGTTCTGGCGTTTATCGGAACCTGTAGACATACCATCGTCCAGGCTCGCCGGAAGGCTCCGGACTTGCAAGTCCGGGTTCCACTGCTCATGCTTGTTCGAGCGGCAGGTTTGGCATTCGGCCTGGCCTGCGGTTTAACTCGACTCACCTGTGGAGGACTGCCCGAAAGCCGCAATGAAGATCGCTGAAAGACTTCTGCTCATCCTGGACACCGTCACCGTCGCGACCATCTTTCTCGGTTCCTTCTATATTCGGTTTTGGACGGGCTGGTTCGATACCTATCTCCATACACGCGAGACCCACTACCTGTTCGCGCTGCCGATCATCCTGTTGATCCAGATGGGGTGTCTTTGGTTCCTGCGCGGGTACTCGATCCGTAGGCCTTGTAGCTATCCAGCCCAGTTGGTGACGGTTTTCCACGCGGCGGTGATGACCGCCCTGTTCTTCTTGGCGCTCGTTTTCTGGTATCGGGCATGGTCCTTCTCGCGCTGGGTGATGGTGCTATACGTCGTTATCATGACCGGCGTTCTCCCGTTGTTGCGTGTCGGTTTCTTCAGTGTGCTGTTCGCGATCCGTCGCGCGGGGTACGAAACCGCGCCTCTGCTGGCGATCTGTTCGGCCGACCGGGACGCGGAAGTGAGAGCCTTGGTGGAGTCCCACACCGAGCTGGGGTACCGCATGGGAAGAACCCTGCACGTGGAGGATGTCGACGGCGAACGTCACCCCGCCCTCTACAACCTGATGGGCGAGAGCGGCGCGCGGGATGTGTATCTCTCCATCCCACCCACATTCGGCCGGCTGGCTGTGGAACTCGTCGAGCAGGCGAAAGAAGAGGCGATTTCGGTGCACATCCATCCGGTGATGTACCACCAGATCCGGTCTCACCCGCGCTGGCGAGTGATCGATGACGGGATATGGTATACGCTGGAACGTAGCGCGTGGGATCGCTTGTACCAGAACGTCAAGCGCGCCATGGATATTGGCATCGCTTCGGGGATTCTGTTGGCGACGTTGCCCTTGCAGGCGCTCATCGCGCTGTGTGTGCGTTGGCGCGAGCCGGGACCGGCGATCTTCAGTCAACTGCGCGCCGGTCTCAACGGCCGCCCTTTCACGATCTATAAGTTCCGGTCGATGTCGGTCGACGCCGAAGAACGGCTGGAAGATGTCCTCGATGTCGAGGGGATGGACCAGCCTGTGTTCAAAGTCGCCAACGACCCCCGGGTGACACCCATCGGCCGATTCCTACGGCGCTTCAGCCTCGATGAGTTGCCCCAGCTCTACAACGTGATTCGCGGTGACATGAGCCTTGTGGGTCCGCGGCCGGAAGAGACGTGGGTCACCGAGCGCTACGACGACCGTACACGCCAGCGGCTGCGGCTCAAACCCGGGATTACGGGGTACCAGCAGATCCGTGCGCGCGGAACGGATGATATGGAAGTGCGGCTCAACCACGATCTCTATTATCTGGACCATCAATCACTGGTCTTCGATCTGTATATCTTGGTCCAGACGAGCTGGGTCGTTTTCTGGGGCAAGGGCCAGACATGATCCCCCAGCCCGCGTCTTCCACACGCACAGACCTGTTGTGGGCGTTGGGGGCGCTATCGCTGGGGGCGCTCTTTCTGTTGGCGGGTTCATCTCAGACCGCACCGCATCCGGGTGCGCCGCTGGACGATACGTTCATCCACTTGCAGTACGCCCGTCTGTTCGGCGACTTTGAGTTCTACCGGTACCAACACGACGCCCCGGCCTCTTCGGGAGCCACGAGCCTTCTCTATCTCCACCTGCTGGGTTTCGCGGCGATGCTGGGCGCGGGTTCGGATCTGTTGTTGCGCGTCGCCCTCGGCATCGGTCTGGTGAGTTGGGCGGCGGTCGCGGTGCTGACGTATCGACTGGCGGCCAGCCTGACCGATCGAACGCACGCCAACTGGACAACGGCGGCGGTGGTGACTTCGGGTCCGCTACTCTGGTCCGCAGCCAGTGGCATGGAGATTACACTCGTCACCGCCCTGCTGCTGTGGGCTCTCTTGACCTACGAATACAGATTCATTCGCTCACTTTCCTCTGGCGACGGCTGGTTCGTGACCGCGATCTCCCTGTTGGCCCTGTCCCGCCCCGAAGGTGGGTACGCGGCGGGCATCTTGTGGGGCCTGGCTTTCGTTCATAAGCGTTATGGGGAGAATCGGGCGCGACACAGCCTGTCGTGGGTCTTCGCGATCCCTCCGCTGGCCATGCTGTGGCCGTACCTGATCACCCTGCTGACGACCGGCCAACTCAGCAGCAATGGGCTGGTGGCCAAATCCGAGTTCCATAACCCCGACCACGTGACGCTCGTGCAGGCCATGGCCGCCTCGTTTTGGAACGGGCTGGACCTGCTGGGGTTCCTGAACGGAAGAAGCGCCCTGCAGTCGGGTTGGCTCGATTTCACCCCCCCCGGGTTGTTGGCGGTCGCCTGTGCCGCCGGTCTGCTGCTCGGGATAAGGCGGTGGGGATCGCCGCTACGGCCTGCCGTGGCACGCGGTCTGCGCAATCCAGGCACGATCGCGGCGATGTTGACGGCTATAGCGGTCTGGTCGACCGCCGTGGCTACACTGACCTACTGGTCACTCCATCATTACCGCTACCTGCTCCCCCTGATTCCGACGCTCCTCATCTTGGCCGCATTCACGCTGCACCGCCTCGAAGGAGCATGGCGAGAGACATCTTGGATTCCCGCGCGCGGACGGTCGATTACCGCCCTGGGGCTTTTGCTGGTCCTGCTCCAAGTGTCGAGTCTCCCACGATGGGCCACACGGCTGGCGGAGGAATCCGGTTCGATCCGCCACAAACAAGGAGTGCTCGCGGCCTGGCTCCGTAACAATACCGAGGAAACAGAGACGATCGGCATCAACGATGCGGGGCTTTTGGCCTACGAGAACGAGCGGCATATCTTCGACATCGTCGGGCTCATGGAAGCGCCCGAGGTGGCGCGTATCTATCGGATGGGAAACGGAGCGCTGTACGAGGCGTTCACTTCGAAGGAGGGCATAGAGCGCCCCGATATCTTCGTCGTGTTTCCCAGTTGGTTTGAGGAACTGGAAGCCTTCGACGTGTTGGGGCAGCCGGTCCTCGAAGTCCCCGACCCTTACTACGATGAGATGGAGAAGATTGTCTACCGGCCCAGCTGGTCGAGCGTCGGGCGGGGTGAGAAACCCCGTGCATCGGCGATGCCGTACGCCGGTTGGAATGTCGTCGACGAACTGGATGTATTCGATCTGGCTTCGGAACGCGCCCACGACTATCGGAGTCTCCCAGAACCCGGTGCGGCGCTGGAGGATCCGACGCTCTTCCGGCGAAACTTCGGGTACCATGAAGAGATCGAATCGCAGTACCCACTCCTCTCCGACGAGGCCATCATCGAGCGGTTAAAAGAGAACGGCCGACTGGCCGATGTGGATATCCTCGATGCGGGGCGGCGCCACACCGGGCGAGAGAGGTTCACGGTGCACAACATCGACCCGAGTGCGCCTTTGGCGATCCTCATGCGTACCTGCGACGACCGTGACGACCGCCAAACGTTTCATTACGTAGTCCGAGTCACGATAGACGGCGATCCCGTGGGCGACTGGGACCTGGAGGGGACGCCATGGAACTGGTACGAACGCTCGTTTACGATTCCGGCGGATCGGCTCGAAGGAAGTAGCGCTTGTATCGAGCTGCAGGCGATCCCCAACAGCGAGAGCCCCTGGTATGTGTCGACCATGTACTGGTTCTTACAGCCGGGGGCGGAGGCGAATGGGGTGTAGGCCGAAGCGGAAGAAGAAAAGAGAACTTGGAGCCTGTACTACCTTTCAAGAGGAAGGAGACGGTTCGCCCTCAAGCCCAGAGATAAATCACTGGGCTATTGTCAATCGTCCAAAAGGACGAGTATTGAAGAAGACTGTGTTTTACACCGGCTGCTGTGCTTTTTTCTTGAAAGCAATTGGGTGCCACCCATAGGCTGGGAAGCTGAGCCACCCCGCGCCATTCGCTGTGTTCTCTTCTTGAAAGCAACGAACTGTCGCTTCGCTCCAGTCACTCGGGAACGCGGGAACATAGAGTACCGGACAATTATAGTATCTCCCAAGAATGATTTCCGATTAAAAGACGCTAAATGCCCGGATTTCGCGGGCACTTCGTGCGCGCTATCGGAAAAAACTTTCGAGAGACGCTCTAACTCGAGGATACCTCTACAGAACGACCTCGCGCTGGGGGTCGAAATAAAACATCTTCCCTTCCCGGTAGGAGCGAACGGAAAGCCCTATGGTGACCATCACCCGGTATCCGATCCCGGCGTCACAGTTGGGACGCTTACGGTCGCGGACACACTCGAAGAAGTTGTCCACGTGCTTTAGGTCGCCCTCGTTATCCGTGTCCCGGATCAGAACCTCGTCCTTCTTCCAACGTTCGCGGAACTCCTTCTGGAACGGACGTTCCGGAACGATGCGCAACGCGTCCGAGGTTTCACCCTCCCAATCGGCACCACAATACATCGTCGCGCGCTCGCCGCGAATCAACGTGCGAGGACCAACCTTGTTCGCCGCCGAAGACTGGACCGTGAGCGAGAACTCGCCGGGGTAGTCCGCCGCCGTGAGAAAGGTGTCGGGGACTTCGCGGCCGTCTTTGTGAACCCAGATACCTCCCATCCCCGCGACACGGGTTGGAAAATCATTCGCAACGGCAACATGAAAGGGAGCGACGGTGTGATAATGGAGGTCGGTCGCCGTCCCGCCGGAGTAATCCCAGTACTTGCGGAAGCGGAAGTAACGGTCGGCATCGTAGGCTCGCTTCGGCGCCGAACCGAGCCACTGCTCCCATTCGATGCGATCCTCGCCCTTGGCATTCGGTCCGGCGTCTTTATTTATATCGTAGTAGTTCCAATCTCCCCCCACGACATTGCGGCTGTAGGTTCCCTGACAGCAGACAACCTTGCCGAGCATTCCTTTATCGACGGCTTCCCTGGCTTTGTGCCACTTGGACCATGAAAGCGCCTGGACCCCGACCTGGACGATACGTTCTTTCTGCCGCGCTTTGTGGTAGACCTGTTTCGCCTCCTCAACCGTGTGGGTCATGGGCTTCTCGACGTAGACATCGCGCCCCGACTCTAGAGCCGCGAGGGTGATGGGAGCGTGCCAATGATCCGGCGTCGCAATCATGACGGCGTCTAGGTCCGAGCGATCGAACAGTTCCTGATGGTAGACATACTCTTTGGCGGACTGCCCCGCGGCTTTAACGCGCTCGGCGGCTTCCGACAGCCGCCGCCCGTAGACGTCACAGACCGCACGAATCTCGATGTCCTTCTTCTCACGGGCGCGCTGCAGAGCGAGACGCAGGAGTTCCGAACCGCGCCCACCGACTCCAATGACTCCCACATTGATTCGGCTGTTGGCACCCAGTACACGTGCACTTGGAGCCAGCAAGGCCGCCGCACCGATCCCAGC
>CAYTDF010000096.1:0-400 GCA_964436365.1 uncultured bacterium
AATAGCGAGTGTCTGGTATTTCGCACCACTATTGTCGTAGGACACCACGAAACCGTGGTTGCCAAAATCATAGACTCCGCAGCCCTGGTAGCCATGGTCGGTCAAGAGGAGCTGCTTGCTATCGGGGGTGAAGGCCGCGTCGGTAAACATAGCGCCCAGACCGGGGAAAGCGAAAACCCAGTTCGGTTCGGTTTGGCCGCTGACCGGAAGGGCTGTAAGAAGGAGTATTGGAATAGCCAGCATTCTGTATGTGAAGTTTGTATGTGAAGTGTATTGCTACGCGTTCGATGTTCGTATGAGTGTTTGTCACGCAGTACTCGCCACGCACAGCCACCGCGACGGCATGATCAAGAGTTTGTCCGAGCACGCCACACAATTTGAATCCGTGGTTACGCGCAGT
>CAYTDF010000096.1:410-11654 GCA_964436365.1 uncultured bacterium
TGTTTGGTTTTTGCATTTCTATTCTCCAGTTTCTCGGTGGGTCGGACCGACTCACTCTGCCGCCTGATCTATTTGTTCTTTCAGTATTCAGGGATAAAGCGCAGGAACGTGGGGTTATGATCGACGTCGGGGATGTCGTAGCTCATCACACCGCCGCTCGACGATCCCGTGAGGGGTGTGCCGATGGCATTCAAACTGACATCGGCGTAGGAATCCAGGTCCTCGAACTTGTAGAGTTGTACCTCCATATCCGCAATATCGCCGCCCTGTAGGTCGAAATCGTCCTCATCGAATGCGAAGGTCTTAGCTTGTGGCGTGGCTTCGTAGTAGTTCCAGGTATTCGTATCGGGATTGGTTCCGGTTATCCCCTTGAACATCCAAATCGCGCCCCAGTGCTCGCCGCTGGGCGAGACCCAGCCGCATTGCATGGGCCGAGTGTTCACCAGGTCCATCCAACCATCTGTAACGGCAGGGGCCGGTGTGGTTTCGGCGGGATGCCAGACTCGCATGTCCTCCTGGTTGAGGCCTGGATAGGGGGTTTCCTCGGGACTGTAGAGGGTGCGTGCCACCTTACGGATGGGGCGCGGTGTGCCGGGCGCAGCGGGGGCCACGTTTGTGGCCACGAACTCATACATGGAGTGATGGTTGAGGGGACTCTTGGGGTGATGAAAGTAAAGACTGTAATCCCAACCCCGCGTGCGGTCCTCCGTGCGCAAGGTGGCATCCATAAGAGTAGCGCGAATGTAGTGAAGCGCCTGTCTATCGGGAGCATTGATGCGTGGCGTAAACTCTGCCTCTGTGGGCAGGGTGGCGGGCCTTTCGGCATGCCAGTAATCGACCGCCCACTCGGTGTTGGCATACTCCGGCCGCCACCGACCGCGCGCCCAGCTGTCGATGCGCTCGTCCATCTTCTCCAGTCTGAGATAATACTCGCTACTCTTTTCAGGAGGTTCCCATTGAGCGTAGTCGTGTTCGGCGAAGACTTCGGGCAAGCGTTCAAAAGCCGAAACACCGGGTGTGGGGTTCACAGTGGCCTGCGCGGTGACGCCGTCGATGAAACCACAGAGGAACGCTCCGGCTCGCTGTCCTAATCCTGTGATTCGAGGGTCGGGTGTGGCGGTAGGACCGCCCCCAAAGTGCTGTAACGGCGCGTCCGGATAGTTGAGACTAAAGCCGCTGTAGGTGCTGCCGCCACTGATGATCTTGACATCCGGCCAGTTCTCCTTGATGGCGTCGCGAATGGGGAGATAGAACTCGGAAAACGCCTCGCCACTCGCATAACATTCCAAGGCGATCTGTTGATAGGTGAGCCCATCTTTGCGTTCGGCTCGGGGGTCGATTACAGGATCACCAACAGGCGTTCCGCCGGGCGTCGCGTTAAGAAACCAGTAATTGGGGTCGCGTGGATAGTACTGCTGAGTGCTATTGCTGGGCAAACCCCAATTTGTGGGATGAAATGTGTCTTCTTCGTTGCCGATCTCGACAGCGAAGATGGTGTCGCCCATCTCGGCGCTGTGATTGTCGAGTATGTCGATGATGCTATCGACGGCGTAGGCGATAGCGGTCTCGGTAGGCACGGGAGTGGCATGGAAGGGGATGTTGAACACTAGATCGAGCTTCATGCCATTGGTGTCGGCGACTTCGACGGCCGTTGCTACCTCGCCACTGCCACCCACAAAGAATCGAATCATCTCCATGTTGTCGGCCTTAATCCCGTCCTGCCGTGAATCGACGGTCCAATTGTCGTAATCCCAGCCGTTTCCGGCGTCCGCGCCGTGCTTGGTGTTGTTGAGCGTCACTTCGAGTTTGGGCCGTTTGCTCACCGTGCCGTATTCGACGGACCAGATGCAGAGATAGCCGTCGTCCTCGGTGGTATCGATCTCAGCCAGAAAGCCGTAGTTGTTGCACTTGCTGGCCCAATCCGACTGCCGGAGTTGATAGTTGAGCGGCGCGGTGGCATCGAGTTCGACCCAGATATTGTAATCCGGATACTGGGGCAAGGCGGTCGATTCGCCGACGCAATCGCTATCGAAATCACCGCCCTCTGTATCCCAATCCTCACCGGTCTCATACTCGTCCCAGTTGGCTTCGGATTCTTCCCACCATGTGGTGACCGGATAGAGACGGCCCTTTTCATCGCCGCTCAACTCGGATTCGTTGGCGTAAATCTTTAACGTGGCGGACTCAACCCAGCGGTCCACCTGCAGGGGGAAACTGTCTACGTCGAAAGAAAAGAGCAGACGGTCGTCGTCCTCCCAGTAAAGGCTGGTGTTGCTGCCGTAGTTGGTCGCGGAGCCGGTCTTGAGACGTGTGTCGGAACTGGGATAGAAACTAGTGCTGGGGTCGATCAGCAGATCGCCCTTCGGCGCGCTGGCGACATCCTGCAGCGAGACGGAGATGTCGGCCACACCGACCCCGTCCTGCGCCAGCCGCCACTGTTGCGCGGTGCGTAACCTGGAGGGCTCGCCTTTTTGCCCGATCCGCTGGCCTTGGCTGTCCTGCGTGTAGGCCACGGCGGGCCGTAGGGCGTGAACGATCTTCTCGCCACGCTTGAAGAGCAAGGGCGCGTCGGCGTGGACGGCGTCGGCATAAAGGTTGCGCGGCTGGCCACCCTGCACCGCTTCGCTTCGCAAGAGCGTGTAGGGAATCGCGAAACGCGCGGTGAGATAATCGCCCGCGGCCGCGCCATCCTTCTCTGCGATCAGCTCTTGCACCCGTTCCTCCCGCACCAAGACGTCGACCTTCAACGTATCATGGATATACCGAACCGTCAGATCGATCTTGGGGAAGATGTCGGTCCAGACCACGCGATCCCCCACGACGGCGCAGTTTTCCCAGTTGGGCTCGCCCAAATCTAGCGATTGGAAGCTCTGCCCGGTGCCGATGCCGACATCGTACAGCGCGTAGGCGAAGACGTCGGACTGGTGAACGGCCTGAAACACGCCGTCCTTGCGCACGTAGAGTTTCCAAATACCCGTGGTGACCTCGTAATCCCAGTTCTCGAGTTTGGATTCGACGAAGTGGGTCTGCACCGGACGCAAACTCCGGTCCGGCAAGCGGTAGTACTTTGGGTAGGTGAGATAGACGACGGTGTTGGGTCCCGTCTGCTCGCAGTACTCGGATAGCGGTACCGGCCGGTCGGGCGAAACCAAAGCGGCCTCGCTCTGTCCGACCTTGACGATCACTCCCGCCAACGCCAACAAGGCGCAAACGAACAGTGTGATCAGTGAGACAATTACAGTCTTCCCTTTGTTCATTTTCTACGCTCCTATTGTTTTTCTTGCTCGCGGCCCTCGATCCCACAGTCAATCTCAGCATGAGTTTCGCGGTTATATCTCAGCGTGAGTCTCGCTGTGCATCGCCAACGCCTTCGTGCTCCTACCAACGCCGAACAGACCGGCTGTGAACCGAGCCGGTAGGCCCTCTGGATGAACCCATAGAGAGAGAGTCGCTCGATACGCTTCGCCAATTCGTCACACATTTTCCTATGTACCGCAAGCTGTACGTGATAAAAAGATAAGAATAATAAACTGGAACTGCTGTCTAGCGTTTTCTTCATTACAACGTAGTTAACACCATTGTTGTCTGGAGGCCAAGAATCGCTCGAAAGGACGAAAGTGTTGCATATTGCTTCAGTGGCGTGGCACGATTCTTGCTTGTGAAGCCGTGTTTTCAGGTGGTTGGGTGGATGCCCAAGGGGCCGGGAAGGGCGCGGGGAGAGGATTCGGTAGGGGGATGCCGACAGACAGGTGCGGATCTCCGTGAACGCGGCGATATGTCAATATCCCAAGACACTCACCCCGGACCGGGCATTCCGGACGGCTTTGCCTTCACCCCCCGGGCTTCGCGCTCCCCGGGGGGCGGCGCTATCCTGTGGACGCTATGAAAGTGATCCGTTCGGTTGACGAAATGCAGCGCTTCGCGCTCGAAATACGCGCGCAGGGGACAAGCGTCGGGCTGGTTCCGACCATGGGTTTCTTGCATGTAGGCCATCTCTCCTTGGTTCGGCTGTCGCGCGAGGTGGACGAGGTGTCGGTTGTCTCTATCTTCGTCAACCCCACTCAGTTCGCGCCGGGCGAGGACTACGAGGCCTATCCACGCGACGAGGCCAAGGATTTGGCGCTGCTCGAGGCCGAGGGAACCACGGTGGTTTTTATTCCCGACGCGCGCGATCTCTATCCACGGGGGCATGTCACCCGCATCACCGTGGAGGGGCCTTCCGTGGGGTGGTGCGGCGAGGCGCGTCCCGGACATTTCTCCGGTGTGGCCACGGTCTGCACCGTGCTCTTCAATCTCTGTCTGCCGAACCGGGCCTATTTCGGCCAGAAAGACGCCCAGCAGGTTGCCGTCATCCGGCGGCTGGTGCGGGATCTCCAGCAACCTGTGGAAATCCGGGTGGGGCCGACCGTTCGCGAACCGGATGGGTTGGCCATGTCTTCCAGGAACACCTATCTCCAGCCGCAAGAGCGCGAGGCCGCCACCGCGCTTTCGAAGGGGCTACGGAGGGTAGAAACGGCGTTTGAAACCGGTGAGCGCGACCCGGAAAATCTGCTGGAAGCGGCACGGGAGGTTTGGGATCGGGAACCGTTGGTCCAGGGTGAGTACGCTGGTATCGTCGACGCAGTGACGATGCGGGCTGTCCCGGAGGCTCGGGATGGGGACTTGGTCCTTGTCGCCGCAGGTGTGGGGCGGGCCCGGCTGATCGATAATTGGTCTCTTGGGGTTCCTTGGCCACCGGCGCTTCGCTGACCGGGGGCCACTCCAATCATGAAAGAAACGCGATAGCAGACGGAACGAAATCCTATGAGACGACGGATGTTGAAGTCAAAACTGCAGGAGGTCCGGGTCACGGGCTCGGAATTACACTACGCGGGAAGCCTGGCCGTGGACGAGGGGCTTCTCGAAGCGGGCGATATTCTCCCTGGCGAATCGGTTCATATCTACAACGTGACCAACGGGAACCGGCTCGAGACCTATGCGATCGCCGCGCCGCGCGGCTCCGGTACGATTTCGGTAAAAGGAGCCGCCGCGCATCTCATTCATCCCGACGACGTGATTCTTGTCCTCACTTACGCGGAATACGACGAGGGCGAACTTGGCGACTACCACAACAAGGTGGTCTATGTGGATGACAAGAACCAGATGACGCGTGTCGAGAAGCGCACCAGTTAGTGCGATTTACGGTAACATTGTACGTCGCCTCTGGACGGAACGTCTCTGTTCGGTGGTGACCGTTTCTAGCCAAAAACCCGGAGTAAGAACAGTGCAAATCTATTTGAATGGCGAGTTTTTGGATGAGCGTGAGGCGTGGATTTCGCCTTTCGATCATGGGTTTCTGTACGGGGACGGTGTCTTCGAGGGTATGCGTATCTACCACGGGCGTCTGTTCCGCGCCGAGCGGCACATGGCCAGGCTCCAGAGGGGGCTGCATACTCTCATGCTCCAACCCGAACAGAGTTCCACGGAGCTGATCGAGGTCATCTGCGAGCTGGCGCGCCGGAATGATGTTTCGCATGACGGCTACGTGCGGTTGGTGATCTCCCGTGGCGTGGGTATCAAGAGCAGGGTCGATTCGGAGGGACGGGATATCGAGATACCCGATCTCGGCTTGGATCCCAAGAAATGTCCCAAACCCACGGTCTTGGCGATTGTTAGCCGGATCAGCCTTTATCCCGCCGACTGGTATGAGAACGGCTTGATGCTGATTACTTCGGCCATTCGGCGTAACGCCAGCGACGCTTGTCCGCCGCAGGTGAAGAGTCTCAACTACCTCAGCAACGTTCTGGCCAAACTCGAGGCGAACCGGAACGGCGCGGCTGAAGCGATCTTTCTCAACCGCGAGGGCTTTGTGGCCGAAGCCACCGCGGACAACCTCTTTATTGTGGAGGGCGGCAAAGCGATCACCTCGCCCATTTCCGATGGTGCTCTCCCGGGGATCACGCGCGAGGCCGCGTTGGAGCTCTGTGCCGACCTTGGGATTCCCGCACTGGAGCGCCACATCACCCTGTCCGAGCTGTATTGTGCCGACGAGTGTTTCTTGACCGGCAGTGCGGCGAAGGTGGTGGGGGTTTCGGAGATTGATGGCCGCACGATCGGTTCGGGGCGATGTGGTCCCGTGACCCGGCGTCTAATGGAGGCGTTTGCGGAGCTGACAGAGCGTGACGGTGTCCCGATTTGGGATGAGGCGGCCGGCGTGAAGGTGTGACGTATGATCTGCGAGATTTGCAAGAAGGCTCAGGCGAAGATCCACGTGACCCAGTTTAAGGAAGGCGACAAGATCGCCGTGCACCTGTGCCAGGACTGCGCGCATGAGAAGGGTCTTTCCGGTCCTTCCATCAACACTCATTTCTCGGTTGCCGACTTGCTTTCCGGATTGCTGAAGAGTTCGGGAGAGGAAGCCGCGGCCGCACCCGAACCGAAACTGACTTGTCCTTCCTGCGGTCTCTCGTACCGTTCGTTCAAGGAGAGTGGGCGTTTTGGCTGCGCCCAGTGTTACGAGACCTTTGCCGACGAACTCGTGCCTTTGTTGCAGAAGATTCAGAAGGGTGCGGAGCATACCGGCAAGATCCCTTCGCGGGGTCTCGAGTCTAGCCCTGAACGGCGAGTCGCCTCGCTTCGGCTTCGGTTGAAGGATGCGGTTCGGTCGGAAGATTTCGAGCTCGCCGCGCGGTTGCGGGACGAGATTCACGAGACCGAGCGCGAGTTGAGCGTTCCGCCCGAAGGAGGAGGTCAGCTGTGAGCGATTCCCTCCCTTCTCGGTTATTGGGTCGTGTCGGATGGGTGAGTTCCGGCGGTCGTTGGGAAGATCTCGTCGTCTCCAGCCGGGTTCGGTTGGCGCGGAACATTGCGTCGATGCCCTTTTCGCATTGGGCGTCGTCGGGCGATTTGGAGCGGGTGGCGACCACGGCTTTGGACGTTTTGCGCAGTTGTTCGTGGATGCACGAGGGCGATGTCGTCGGCGTCGAAGAGATCGAGCCGGTCGATCGCAACTTCTTGGTGGAGCGGTATCTCATCAGCCGGGAGTTGGCCGATGGGGGGCTCGAACGTTGGATCGTGATCGACAAAGACGAGATCGGCAGCGTGATGATCAATGAGGAGGATCATCTTCGTCTGCAGGTGATTCTCCCCGGGCTCAATGTGGTCGACGCTTGGCAGCGTGCGGACCGGCTCGACGATCAGCTCAGCCAGCACCTCGAATACGCTTTTTCTCCGGCTTATGGCTATCTAACCGCTTGTCCCACCAACGTGGGCACGGGGATCCGGGTATCGGTCATGGCGCATCTGCCCGGCTTGGTGATGAGTCAAGAGATCAAGAAGGTTTTGAGCGCGGTGACCCAGATCGGTCTGACGGTTCGGGGGTTTGCCGGTGAAGGCAGCGAGGTCTCCGGGAATCTCTTTCAGATCAGCAACCAGTGGACACTGGGCACGAGCGAAGAGGATACCCTGGAGAAGATCGAGCGCATTCTCGACCAGATCGTGGAGAAGGAACGGCAGGCCCAGGAGAGTCTTTGGAGTGAGGGGCGCGCTCTGATTGAGGACCGTGTTCTCCGGTCCTACGGTCAGATGGCGCATGCACGAATTGTGAGCACGAAAGAAGCGCTCGAAATGCTCTCCAACATTCGGTTGGGGTTGAATTTGGGGCTGATTCAGGGAATCGCCTATTCGGATATAAACGAAATCATTGTCGCCATTCGGCCCGCGCACCTGCAGAAACGGATAGGGCGGGCGTTATCGACGGGCGAACGGGACATCGAACGTGCCCGCTTGTTGCGGTCCTGGATTGCCGCGCGAACCGCCGGAAACGGCTGAGCGAGGCACCCGTTCTCAGGGACAAGCCAGTGAGGTTGCAAAATGTTTGATCGGTTAACAGAACGAGCGCGGCTGGTGATGAAGCGCGCCAAAGAAGAGGCCGCGAAAATCGGCAACAGTCACGCTTCGACCGAGCACGTTCTTCTCGGGCTTATCGCGGAAGGCGAAGGTGTCGCCGCCACCGCCATGCGCAACATGGGACTGAACCTGGAGGCGCTGAGGGCGGAAGTTCTCAAGCAGATTCCACGCGATGGATCCTCGGAGCCGGATGGAACCATTCCGCTCTCTCCCTCGGGCAAGCGGGCGATCGAGTTCGCCTATCAGGAAGCCCAGGCTTTTGGTGTGAACTTTATCGGCACGGAGCATCTACTTCTGGGTGTGATTCGTGAAAACGAAGGGTTGGCCGCTCGTATTCTGGCCAATCACGGCGTCGATCTGATCAAGGCTCGAAGTGAGATTCTCCGGCTGATGGGCGGTGGTTCTCAGGAAGCCGTCGCGGCCGGTAAGACCAAGAGCAAGACCCCCGCGTTGGACGCATTCGGGACCGACCTGACCGAACTGGCGAAACTCTCCAAACTGGACCCGGTGATTGGGCGGACCGATGAGATCGAACGGGTCGTTCAGATTCTTTGTCGCCGCACCAAGAACAACCCGGTCTTGATTGGTGAAGCCGGGGTGGGGAAGACCGCCATTGCCGAAGGGCTGGCTCAGCAGATTGTGGACCGTGTGGTCCCCGATCTCCTGCTCGACCGTCGTTTGATCACACTCGATCTCGCCGGGCTTGTGGCGGGCACCAAATATCGTGGCCAGTTCGAGGAACGGCTGAAGGCGGTCTTGGAGGAAATTCGGCGTGGTAACAGCAAGATAATCCTCTTCGTGGACGAGTTACACACGCTGGTTGGCGCGGGAGCCGCCGAGGGCTCCATGGACGCCTCTAATATGCTCAAACCGGCGTTGGCTCGCGGTGAGATCCAGTGCATCGGCGCCACGACGCTCGAGGAGTACCGCAAGCACATTGAGAAAGATTCGGCGCTCGAACGCCGCTTCCAGGTCGTGATGGTCGAGCCGCCCACAGTGCCGCAGACGGTCAAGATTCTCGAGGGGCTCCGCGACCGTTACGAAGAGCACCACCACGTCCGGTTCACGGACAAGGCGTTGCAAGCGGCGACGGAACTCTCCGATCGATACATCACCGACCGGTTCTTGCCTGACAAGGCGATCGACCTGATCGACGAAGCCGGATCCCGCGCCCGGCTCAAAGCCACGACTCGTCCCGCTGAACTGCGGAAGATCGACGAGGAGATTCAGGGAATCGTCGAGGAGATCGAGGCCGCCACCGTCTCCGAAGAGTTCGAGAAGTGTCTCGACCTGAAGCACCGCCGCGAAGTTTTGCGAAAAGAGGAGACTCGGCTGACCGAGGAGTGGGAGAACCGGAAATCCGCCAGCGGGAACGAAACCATCGTCGACGAAGAGGAGATCGCGTACCTCGTCTCGAAATGGACCGGCATTCCCATGGTCCGGTTGGAAGAGGCCGAGAGCCAGAAACTACTCCGCATGGAGGACGAACTCCACAAGCGGGTGGTCGCTCAGGACGAGGCCATCAAGAGCATCTGCAAGTCCATCCGGCGTTCCCGGGCCGGTTTGGCCAATCAGCACCGGCCTTTGGGATCGTTCCTGTTCTTGGGACCCACAGGGACGGGCAAGACCCATTTGGCCAAAGCTCTGGCCGAGGAACTGTTTGGCAACGCCGACGCCATGACCACGGTGGATATGTCCGAATTCATGGAAAAATTCGCAGTATCCCGGCTGGTCGGGGCTCCTCCGGGCTACATCGGGCACGACGAAGGGGGCCAGCTGACGGAGAAGGTCCGGCGGAAACCTTACAGCGTTGTCTGTCTCGACGAGATCGAGAAAGCCCACCCGGATGTCTACAACATCCTGTTGCAGGTATTGGAAGAGGGGCGCTTGACGGACTCCAACGGCTACAAAGTCGATTTCCGGCACTGTGTATTGATCATGACATCGAATGTGGGCTCCGATCAGATCACCAACAAAGCGTCGCTGGGGTTTGTGTCCGGCGACGAAGAGACTAGTTACGCCGGTATGCGTGACCGGGTGATGTCGGTTCTGAAGCAAACGTTCAAGCCCGAATTTCTGAATCGCATTGATGAGACGGTGGTTTTCCACGCCCTGAACCGCGATCACATCATGAAGATCTGCGATATCATGCTCGAAGAGGTCCAGGAACGCTTGGATGCGTTCCAACTGACGATGCGGGTCACGGAGGCGGCCAAGGAGCACTTGGTTGAACATGGGAGCGATAGCCAGTATGGTGCCCGACCGCTAAAGCGCAGCATCCAGAAGCATCTGGAAGACCCTCTCTCGGAAGAACTCCTCTCTGGAAGGTTCCGGGATGGAGGGGTACTCGTCATCGACTGTGGCGACGGGAAACTGGTGTTTTCGGAGGCTGAAGCGGCGGAGGAGGTGCCGGTCTGAAGCCCTTACCCCACGGTACTCGATGGTCGCGAATCCTCTGGTTCGCGGCGGTGTGTCTGTTTCTCGCGCCTTCTTTCTCCGACGCGCAACCCGTGCGCGAAGTCAGGGTAGAAGGCTGTGTGCACGTCGATCCCGAGACTGTCCGGCAGTCGATTCATATCGAGACCGGGATGGTTCTCGATCGGGCCGCGGTGCGTCTGATCCAATCGGATATCCGGAGCCTCATCGAAACGGGGCAGTTCGCCGACGTCCAGGTTGAGCGGGAAGATATCCTCGAAGGCGAGAATGTTGTCGCTGTCCGGCTGGTGTACGCGATTCTGGAGAAGCCGGTTATCGTCGAAGTTCGCTTCCTCGGGAACGAGGCCTATTCGCAGAGACGCCTGCGAAAGGAGTTGGGGCTCGGCGACGACGAACTCGTATTCTACGACGAGACCGCCGACCGCGATCTGATCACCAAATTGCGGGATTTCTACCGCTCCAAGTCCTACCCCGATGCTTCCGTCCAAATCGAGACCGAGCCCACCCAACTCGATGACGAACTGGTCATGACCGTAACCGTCGATGAAGGCTCCAAACTCCCCGTGCGCGCGATCACCTTTACTGGGAACACGGCTTACACGGACAGAGAACTCAAGAAGTTCATGGAGACCAAGAGGAGTTGGTGGATCGTCATCACGAACGAGTATGACGAATCCGTGCTGAACCGAGACTTGCGTGCGTTGCAGTACGCCTATCGCAACAAAGGGTACCTGGATGCCAAGGTGACCTCCGGTGAACTCGTCATCACGGCCAAAGGCATTACCGTCCCCATCGAGATTCAGGAAGGTTCGCCTTACACCGTTCGAACCGTTGCGATTGAAGGGAACAGCGTTTTTCCGGACGCGCACGTTCTGGAAGACGTCGGGATGGTGACCGGCGACATCTACTCGGAAACTGTCC
>CAYTDF010000097.1:0-11619 GCA_964436365.1 uncultured bacterium
CCCTTCCCTTCCGCCGTCCATCCTGAGTAGGCGACGAACCAGAAGACGAGGGTGAGCGTGAGTAATAGAGCGAATGCCCCTACCCCCAATGGAAGCTGAAATCGGCCAGGCCTTCGAGGCCGATCGGGAAGTGCGGGCGCTTCCACGGCAAATAGCGCGAGATTGGCGAGGAACAGTGCCGATCCGGCGGCGGCGTGGAATGGGAAGTAGATCAGCGAGTGCGCCAGCGTTCCCGTAGTGGCCGTCAACCCGATAAGTCGGAGCGTGTCCCATCGCCTCCGGTCACGAATGAGAAGCAACGCTTGCTTCACGTGGACGGCTAGTAACCATGCGAATAGGCCCAACCCCACAATCCCCAACTCGGCAGCCATCTGGAGAAAATCGTTGTGAGCACGCTGGGTATGTGTATCCTTGATCGGCAGACCAAGCCGCGTATCCGTATGCTCCGTGAACCACTCGCCCTGCTCTTGCGGATATCGAAACTGCCAAGCGTTGAAGCCGACCCCCAGGATGGGTTCGTCTTTCATCATCTGGAGCGACATCCACCAGACGCGTGGATAGGTCCCGGCGAAGGTCTCTTTCAGACTCGTGAACCGGTGGAGTACACCTGTATCCCGCCCAATGCTGAGACCGCTCACCGCCAGAGTGCGAATCGCAAGTACGCCACAGACGACGATCAAGACCACGGCCAGTCCTGGCGCCAATCGAGCGGGGATCAATCTCTTGAGTTGCCCCCCCACGACAAGGTATCCAGCCAACGCCAGCACACCCGCCACAGCCAAGGAAGCGAGCCACGCACCGCGAGAACCGGAAATAACGATCAGATAGAGTTCGATAACCACCAGTCCAGCAAGCACCAACCCCAGACTGTTGCTCCGATTTCTCCACCAGAGCCCGACGCCGTGAACAATGGCCACAAGCAGGAAACCGGCCATGGCGTTGTTGTGTCCCAGCCACGACCCGACACTCTGGCGGGGAAGGTACGAGACGAGCGTTAATGGATAGTACCCGAACGATTCGACCAACGCGGCCGCTCCCATGCAGACGCCCAGCGCCATCACCGCCCATGAGAGCAGACTGCGAAAAGCCACCGTCCGGAGCTGTTGCAGCCAGGCGGGAAAGGCGGCCAACATGCCTAGGAAGATCGTAATTGTGTACAAGCTTTCCGGGGTAGGTGAGAAAATCGCCCTGATCAGACACCAGACGCCAAAACAGAGCAGCGGCAGAAGATGAGGAACACGTAGAGCCACCATGTCGCGTGTCAAAATGGCTCGCATAGCGAAGAGAGCGAAAGCGGAACCACCCAGCAGAGCTCCGATGAATTCCTTGTGTATGTCTGGATTGGAGAAACGCCCGGTAAACATCAGCGCCGTCATGGTCAGCTGAACCAACAGGGTTACGCGCATCCCCAAGTCGAGCCAACGAACGAGCCGGGCGTGCGGAAGTGAGGTCTCCCTCTTCCTGGCGTTGCGGTTTGTCTGATTCATCGGTTCCTATTCGGGGTGGATCCTCGGAGGTCTATCGAGAGCATGCGCAAGAATCTATTGCCGACAATAAATCTAGTGTCTCTTTCAAGTGTTCTTTCCGTCTGTGAACCGCTCGTCGTCCGGCACCGCAGGCAGTTCGCACGCAATCGGAGAACTCCCAAGAGGCGTTTGAGGAGTGTAACGGATCGAGCCGGATTCACGAACAGGACGCGTTCCCGTCGATGGGGTGATCGTCACCGCTACGACCACCGCGCTACTGCCGTGGAATGGCGGGCCCAACGTTCGTCCCAGACGGCCGTTCAGTCGGCCGTTCCGGTAGAGACAAAGCGAATCGCGTCCCCTCTCCGACAGTACTGGTGACATCGATCCTGCCCCCCAACGCGGTGACGACTTGATGGACCATGGCCAACCCGAGTCCCGTCCCACCGGCACGCCGCGTGAAGAACGGATCGAATACCCGATCCAGCTCATCCTGGGGTATTCCACATCCCGTATCGGAGACAGCGAGTGTGATCCCTTCGGCCTCGGCCCGTAGGTCCAACCGCACTTCCCTCTTCTCCAGATCTTTGGTGCTCGCAATCGCGTTCAGAAGAAGATTGACCAAGATGGCGACCACCTGGTTGTCGTCATAGACATAGTTCACCGGCGAGGACGGTAACGAGAGATCCAACGCCGCCCCTTCGGCCTTGTAGCGGACCAGCCCTACGGCTCGGTGGACACTCTCACGGAGGTCACCTTCCTGAGGCTTGGACTGGCGCGCCGAAGCGAGGGCCATCATTCGGTCAATCATCTCCCGGCACCGGCTCGCCTCGCGCTGGATGACCTCCAAATCCTCTCCCAGCGCTCCCTCACGATGGTCGTCGTGGAGATAACCCGCGCAGGACTGGATAATGGCGATCGGATTCCCGAGTTCGTGTGCCAATCCCGCCGCTAGCTGCCCCACAGCCGCCAGCCGTTCTTGCCGTGCTTCATGCGCCCCCCGGCTGGAGCGCTCGTCCCCATCCTCCAAGAGGATCAGGTCGGCGGTTTCATCTCCCTGCCAAACAACCGGAAGCCTCCGGTAGAGCAACCGCCGCGCGGGCGCATGCGGATCCTGCCGCCGCGCGTGCCATCCCTCATCGGCCAGCGAATCCAGTATCCAGGCCGGGGGCGGCCCCTCGTCGGTGAAGCCATCGTCTTCGAGCAATCGCCGAGCCTCGGCATTCGCCATCCGCACCTCTCCCCCTGCGGCAACGACGAGACATCCCAAGGGAACGCGATCCAGCACGGCACGCAAAGCCTCCCGTTCGTTGCGCATTCGTTGCTTTCCGAGCGCTCCAGCCAGTTCGGCTTCCAGGCGTAGACGCAGCAGGCACCAGGTCAAAAGAAAAACGCCCCAGAGCAACAGGAGGTTGGTCGGCGTGTGGGGAAAAGCATACGGCCGCCCCACCAACGGCCCGGCAAACAAAAGCACAACGCCCGCAAACCCCACAAGTGAATCGAACAGAACCACGGAATTCACGATGCGCGAATTTTGCGCCAGGACCATCGCCCACGGCAGGAGCATCACCGCCCAAAGCCCATAGGGGTCCGGCCCTCGGGTGGCAAAATAGAGAATGACGCCCAGGTCGGTGAGAAATCCCAGGGCGTGTCCGCCCTTGATCCACAGCCGTGTGTGCCGGGTGCGATAGCCAAAAGCCACCATTCCCCACCAGACGGCCTGGAGAAAAGCATACGCCCCGGCAGCCACAAGGTAGGCCAAGTCCGGTATGAAGTAATGCTGGAGAGTCTGCTGAACGCCCCGAATGAGGATCAATCCCAAGACGCCACCACGGAATAGAAACGCCGGGTACTCGAAACGCGCGTCCGGTTTTTCGCTGTAGGAACTGGAAGCAATCGGCTCTGTAGCCATATCGGGACTCCGTTTTCCAAACGGAAGTATGGCACGCCGATGAGAGAACGTCATCAGGGTGGAGGTTTTACCCGTCATTCAGCTGAGACGTGAGCCTCATGACATGAGGACGAAAACCACGATATTGATGCCCATGCGCAGGGCGGCTTCACGCTTCTGAGGGCTGTCCTCGGGATGAACGCTCTCACTTTCCAGACCGTCTCCGATGTCTGTTTCGTATGTATAGAGACAGATCAGACGGTCTCCCCAGAAAAGTCCCAAGGCCTGGGGAGGCAAACCGTCGTGCTCATGGATTTTGGGAATCCCCTCAGGGAAATCGTAGAAACAGGTGAATATGGGATGGTCCTTGGGTAAGAGCTGCCAAGAGAGCTCAGGGAAAGTTCTGGTCATCTGTTCCCGGAAGCTCTCATCCATGCCATAATTGTCATCAGCCCAAAGAAAGCCTCCGCCAATCAAGTGCTCCCGGAGGGTCCGAACCTCCGCCGCAGTGAACGAGACGGTCCCGTGCCCGGTCATGTACAAAAGAGGGTGCTTTCGGAGTTGGATGGGAGTCAGCTCCACGGTGGCTTCCTGCCGCGCCACGGGAATCCCACACCGTTCCTCCAGAGCGGCGAGAAGGTTGGGTAGAGAGGTGGGATCGCTGTACCAGTCGCCTCCACCGTCATATTTAACACGTGCTAAGGTCACATCCACCCCGGCGTTCACACTGTCCGCCGGTTGAGACCATCCAAGCAGGGCTTGCGAAGCGATTATCAATAAGGCCACAATCCAGGTATGTCGATTCATGCTTGTTTCACGCACCGAACGAAAAGAGATAGAGTATCTCCAGCGTACACTGTACGAGGGTGAGGAGACAACTGTCTCTCCTCCTAGAGCGGGATTTCTCCCAAGAGTCATGCCCGACTGGATACCGCTAACACCCACAGCCCACGGGGGCACTTCGTGCGCGCGAACGGAAAAAACCTTCGAGAGACACGCCAAGTAGGACAAGCCCCTTTGAAAGTCAGCCATGAGAAAAAAACAAAATACACCGGAACCGCCCAAAATTCGAAGCGTCATGAAACACGGCCTAACAACGGCGATGGGGTTTACCGTCCAAGACGGTATGGTTTTGGGGGCCGTAGCCAGCAACGGAACGCTGACGGATTTTTTTGTGGAACAAGAGATTCCAACGGGTCTGGGCAAGGTCGGCAACCTCTACAAAGGCCGGGTGACGCAGGTGGTCCCCACACTGCAAGCGGTTTTTGTGGATATCGGGCTTCTGCGCCACGGCTTTCTGTCCATGAACGACGTGGTCTACGACGCCGTGGAGCGGTTTCGGGGTGCGAAGAGAGGTCGCCGGAAGGTTGAGGACGTCTTCCGTACGGGCGATCCAGTGCTTGTCCAGATCGAGAAGGAGTCGCGCGGAGACAAAGGCGCAACCGTCACGACAAAGATTTCCATACCGGGCCGATACGTGGTGTATATGCCGTACGGCCGCGAGAACCATATCTCACGGCAAGTTCAAGGTGAGACCGAGCGGAATCGGCTGCGCCGGATCACGAATGAGATCGAACTTCCACAGGGCGGTTTGATTTTGCGGACCGCAGCGAAAGACAAAGGGAAGCGCGAGCTCGCCGCGGATATCGGGTATCTGACACGGACATGGCAAGCGGTCTCCTCCGGATACGAGCAGACCGAAGGGATTCGGCTGCTCCATGCGGAACTGGGAATTGTGGAACGCACACTTCGCGATCACTACCACCGGGATATCAAGAAAGTTTACTTTACAGAGCCTTGGATGGGTGCCAATGCCGAACATTTTCTGTCCATCATCGCCCCCCGGCGATCGCTCAAGAGTCTCCTCCAGAAAGTCGAGGGGCGCGAAATTTGGAAGCGGATGCATCTGGTCGAGGATCTCGAAAGGCTTTTCCGCCGCCGTACGCGAATGCCTTGCGGGGGGACCATCATCATCGAAGAGATGGAGACACTGACAGCCATCGATGTCAACACGAGCCGGAATATCGCGGGAAAGAGCCACGACGAGACGATTTTGATCACGAATATGGACGCTGCGGAGGAGGTTCCCCGCCAGCTGCGTCTGCGGCAAATCGGAGGGATCGTGGTGATCGACTTCATCGACATGCGTTTCAAGAAGGATCGGGATCGCGTGCTCACGATCTTGACACGCCACCTGGCAACCCAGCTCTCGACGGAATGCGAACACTGCGGCGGCAACGGCCGGATTCCATCACTAGCATTTCGTTAACTCAAGATGTCACCCAGCAACGAGGCGAGGGGAGACCTGGCGATTGAGAAGTCTTGGGGATGGCATTGGAAGCCCCCCATTGACAACAAAGAGCCTAAGGTCTATAAACTACTAAGCCTCGGATAGGGGTGTTTTTTTTGCCTCAAATTCGGTCTTTTAGACCATCCCAGGTGGCGATGCCAAACAATGGGCGAAAACATCATTAAACGCATAATTCTGTTCCTCGAAGGCACATGGTTCGAGCGGACAAAATTGGGACAGGGAACAATGGACGTTCTCAAAGAGCTGGAGAACGTGAGTTGGCCCTCCAAGGATGAGATCAAGAACTCTACGGTTGTGGTTCTGATCACAATCGCCGTTTTCGCAAGTTATGCGGCTTTTTGGGATTACTCCATCGGCGTCCTTGGAAAACTCGTATACTGAACTCGAGCTTCTTCACTGGCTTTTCTGAGATCGCCCTTTTGGCGGCAAGTTGAGGTGAAGCGATGACATGTCGCTGGTACGTCGTCCACACTTATGCTGGATGCGAAAATAAAGTCAAAGCAACTCTCGAGCAGCAGATCCGTATGGATGACATGGAAGATGTCATCTCTCAGGTCATGGTTCCGACAGAGGAAGTTGTGGAAATCCGGGACGGTAAGCGGAGCATCTCCACTCAGAAGATTTTTCCCGGCTATGTCATTGTCGAAATGGACGACGACAGAGATGAGGGATTTGCCTACGTCAAGAATACACCTGGGGTTACAGGTTTTGTGGGCCCGGCCCGCCGCCCCGTCCCGCTGAGTGAGAGCGAAGTTCTCTCGATCACCAGCCAGATGGAGCGCACAGAGGAAAAACCACGCCCCAAGGTTGTTTTCGAAGTCGGAGAACAAGTGAAAGTGATCGAAGGTCCGTTCTACAACTTCTCGGGCTATGTTGCTGAGATCAACGAAGAGCGTGGCCGACTGAAGGTTATGGTTGACATTCTTGGTCGCTCCACCCCAGTGGAACTGGACTTCCTCCAAGTGGAGAAGACTTGAGTTATATTCTACCACCAATGATTTAAGTTATGCCATCATAGGCATTTACGACACTAACGGCGCAGAGAGAAAAAACGATGCCACCGAAAAACGTCATGGCGAAGATCAAACTGCAGTGTCCGGCCGGGCAAGCCAATCCCGCGCCTCCCGTCGGCCCCGCGTTGGGCCAGCATGGGGTCAACATCATGGATTTCTGCAAGCAGTTTAACGAGAAGACGAAGGATCAGGCCGGATTGATCATTCCAGCCATCATCACGGTCTATCAGGACCGTACGTTCTCGTTTATCACCAAGACCCCTCCGGCGGCGGTGCTTCTTCGCAAAGCCGCAGGCCTGGCCAAAGGCTCCGGGGTCCCGAACCGAGATAAAGTCGGCACGGTAACAGACGCACAAGTAGCTGAAATCGCAGAGCTTAAGATGGAAGACTTGAACGCGTACAACATCGACGCCGCGAAGCTCATGATTTGTGGTACAGCCCGTTCGATGGGCATTGACGTCGTTTGAGAGCCACACAAGATAAGGCAGAGAAGATTATGCTTCACAGCAAACGCTATCGGGCCATCACCGAAAACATCACCATCACTGAAATGTTAGGACTGCGGGAAGCAGTCGAAATGGTTAAGCGCAACGCGCAGGCCAAGTTCGATGAAACCGTGGAACTGGTCGCGAACCTGGGCATCGACCCAAAGAAAGCCGACCAGCAGGTGCGAGGCACCGTCTCTCTTCCCCATGGAACGGGCAAGAACGTGCGAGTCGTGGTTTTCGCACAGGGCGAGCTGGCCACCGAAGCCGAAGAAGCGGGCGCAGACCGTGTCGGTGGCGAGGAGCTGGCGGCAGAGGTCCAGAAAGGATGGCTGGACTTCGATATCGCCATTGCGGCTCCCGACATGATGCGTCACGTCGGAAAATTGGGACGTGTGCTCGGCCCGAGAGGCATGATGCCGAATCCCAAAACCGGCACCGTCACAAAAGATATCGGCAAAGCCGTGACGGAGTTCAAAGCGGGCAAGATCGAGTACCGTGCCGACAAAGGCTCCGGGATTCATGTCCCCGTCGGACGAGCATCGTTTGACGTGGACAGTCTGGTGGATAATCTGATGACGGTCATGGATGCCCTCATCAAGGCCCGGCCGACATCGTCCAAGGGGACATACCTGAAGAGCCTCTACCTGTGCACCACGATGAGCCCGAGCGTTAGGCTCGACCCCGGACGTGTCCGTGACGCGGTGCGCGGAGTGGCGGCCTAACCGAAAGGCAAGAAGGATTCGAGTGGATGAAAGATCGATGGCCCGCGCTTAGCGGAGGGCTGTCGCCAACCACCCCAAAAAATAGACGCTCGGTCGAAGACCGTAGGTGGGTCACTGGACCCTTAAAGTAGCCTACCGAGACGGAGATACTCTCTACGGTTCCACATTCTCCCAACGGAGAGGGTGGAATCCTTCAAAGAAGATAGAGAAGCATCCCCAGTCGCGACCGGCTGGGGATTTTTTTGGTTTCTAGAGCATTTGCGTGGAGAGAAGATGTGTGGCCGTGCGGGCCACCAGGCTGAATCCGGGACTGCAATGAAAAGACTCGAAACGGTTTTTCTGATGCGTCACGGTCTAACCGTCTGGAACAGCGTCCGCCGCCTCCAGGGGGTCCGGGACTCGCCACTCTCGGCGCTCGGCCGGATTCAGGCCGGACAACTCGGCGTCGCGTTGCAGCGGGAGTCTCCAGAAGCGCTGTGGTGCAGTCCACTGGGGCGCGCACGGGAAACGGCGGGGATCGTTGGCTCCACCCTGGGGTTACAGCCCACGGTGCTGAAGGATCTTCATGAGATATCCTTCGGAGATTGGGAAGGTTTCAATCTGGCGGAGTTGGACATTCGCTGGCCGGGTGGCTGGAAGCGGTGGCGCGCGGATAGCTGGCACACACGCCCCCCCGGCGGTGAGAACTACATCGACGCCGAAGGTCGCGCCCGGAAAGCGATCGCACGCCTACAAGCGGCCCAGGAGAAGAGATTGGCCATCGTCGGTCACTACGCGTTCAACCGGCTGCTCATGGCGCTCTGGTTGGACTGGGCCCCAGAGGAAGCGATGGGCGTCAATATTCCCCACGAGGCGATTTACCGTCTTCAGCGTGAAAATGGGGAATGGGCGGTCAGCTACCGCAGGACGGACGCAAAGGAAGGTTGGCAGAACGGAACACTGCCGTTCGTGCCACACAACTAGGATTTGGAATCGCTCTCAGGAGCGATTGCCGATAGAGAATCTCTCTACGTTCCCAGCCCAGGGAAGCGCTTCATGCGCCCTGAAGGCCGGGAGAGCAGAGAAAAGAGATCAACGATTTCCCAACATGGAGGGAGGTGAACAGATTTGAAAAGAGACGAAAAGTTTGCATTGTGTGACCGGTATAAGGAGATGTTGCAAGGAACTCCCGGCTTCGTGCTAGTCGACTACCGCGGTCTAACGGTGGATGAGATCACCGATTTGCGCACCAAGTTGCGTGAGGTGGGAGCGAGGTTGCAGGTGGTTCGGAACCGCATCTTCGGCCACGCCATCGGAGACGAGGCATTCGTCGATCAGGTCAAGACCCACTTGGCGGGCCCGACAGCTGTCTTAATCGCTGAGGAAGACCTCATCGGGGCGGGCAAGATTCTGGTCGCGTTCAAGAAGGACCACGACGTCATCGAGCTGAAAGCCGCGGTGATCGAGGGTGAGTATATCGACGAAGAGCAGGTTCAGGCTCTCCACAAGATGCGCTCGAAAACAGAGCTGCTTGCGGCTATTTTAGGAGGCATCGAAGCCCCTGCCCGGAACCTGCTCACCGATTTCCAGGGCCCGGCCCGGAAGTTGGCTGGATTGCTCCGCGCATACGAAGAGAAACTGGGCGAGGCCGCTTGATCCGAGGGATCAAGCCCCGCGTCTTACAGATAAACAAGACTTACTCAGGAGATTACAAGCATTATGGCTAGCGAAAAAATACAAGAAATCCTCGACAATATCGAAACATTGACACTCTTGGAAGCCAAGGAATTGGCCGATGAGTTCGAAGAGAAATTCGGAGTCACCGCTGCGGCCCCGATGATGATGGGCGGCATGATGCCGGGCGCAGGCGGCGAGGCCGCCGCTGAAGAGCAGACCGAGTTCACGGTTGTTCTCGCCGGTATCGGCAACCAGAAGATCAAGGTTATCAAGGAAGTCCGTGCGATCACCGGTCTCGGCCTCAAAGAAGCCAAGGACCTGGTCGACAACTCCCCGAAGACCGTCAAAGAGAACATCGACAAGGACGAAGCCGAGAAGATCAAGGCGCAGTTGGAAGAAGTCGGAGCGACCGTCGAGATCAAATAACGATCCGAGACGCTGCTCTGCAGCATTTACGCTCAGACCCGGGGGAGACGCCAATGGCGTCTCCCCCGTTTTCGTGCTGGAGCGTCGTCGGCGCGCGCCCCCAGCCGATTTGGAGGCGGGTGTTTCACGTCCGCTCAAGCAGAGAACCTCACCGCCTCGGGAAGCACTCGGGTCCGTTTTTGTGGATGAAAACCCGGCCCCGTTCTGGCATCACGGCGGAGTTCTCATATAATCAGATGAACCCGGGATGGAGACGGCCCAAGTATGCTCATTGAACAAGAAGTTTGGGATGCGGTAACACTCGTCCGTGTGGGTGGCGAACTGCGCAGGGATGATGCGAGCAGGCTCGAGGCTGTGCTGAACGCCCTGTTTCACAAGAACGCGCGTCAGATCCTGCTGGACATCGAAAAGTGCCGATTCTGCGACGGTGAGAGCCTTTTTGCCCTCCTGAATGCCCAACGCCGTATGCTATGCGGCGGCGGTATCATCAAACTCTACAAGCCCTCGCCGGAGGTTCAGGATTTCCTTCACGCTTCCAGTGTGGATGAGCTATTCGACGTCTTTGAAAGCCGCCAGGATGCGCTGAACGCGTTCCGTCGCCAGGGTTCGTTGCGTGCGCTTGGCTCCGAAGGGTCGAATCCCACCGATCGTCGACGTTTGCTCTGGCGAGTTGCCCTGGACCAGCGATGTACAATTGGCATGCTAATAGCTTTGCTCAGGCGCGATTCTCTGCTGCATGAGGACGTCGCCCAGAAGATTATCGATCAGATGGCGCGGGCGGGCTCCGTGGTGAGAACAGCCTTGAATAACGGCGAATTCATGGAAGAAGTGTAGACTCGGGAGGCGAGTGACGATGCGAATCACCGATGAAGTCGCGGGCAATGTCGCCGTCATCATTTTGGCGGGTGACGAGGATACAAAGAGCGACGAGAACCTGAACAAGGTCTTTCGCCGCCACTTCGAGCAGCATCGGTTTTTTTTCTTACTCGATATGGAGCGGCTGAAGTATCTGGGGAGCCGCATGCTTCGCGTCGTGATCGCCAATACCAAACAGGCACTGAACGGAGGGGGGAAGGTCAAACTCCTTTCGCCGCAGCCACAGGTCAAAGCCTACTTGAAAGACAGTAAGATTCTCGAGTTTTTTGAGATTTACAACACACGCCAGCTTGCCCTGGAGTCGTTCGCCACCGACATCCAGGCGGAGGAAACCCAGGAGGCTACCTCCCCACCGGGAGCCGCCCTCCCAACCACGCTACGAGGCGCCCCCCCCGACCGATTGGACCGCATCGAGAATCAGCTCCTGGGACTGGTGAGCATCCTGCGCGAGAAGGGGCTGCTCAGTGAAGACGAAGAAAGACGCCTTTTCCCGCTGTGAGCGTCCCCCGGCGCGTACAAGAGACCCCCGCAGATCGGAAAGATCTATCCCTCGTCCGTGTTGCGGGTTTCGCGCTCGGCTGCTAACATAAATTGAACTGTGACGATGTCCCTACGCGGGGCGACAGAAAAAACTTAACTCCAATGGTGTGAAGAAGATGACAAATCTCCAGACAAGAAGTTTGCCGTTCTATCTCAAGCGCTTGGCCATGGTCCTGGCGGTGATGGCTCTGCCGGCGATCGCGTTCGCACAAGTGATGGAAGTGCGAGAT
>CAYTDF010000098.1:0-11544 GCA_964436365.1 uncultured bacterium
TACCACTCGTAGACGGAGTAGTAATAGCCCATCTTCAGATCCTGGGCGCGCACGGCTTCGGTCAGCTCGCCGACCAGATCGCGATGCGGTCCGGTATCGACGCTGTTCCAATTCCAGGCGTAGGGACTAGGCCAGAGACAGTACCCGTCGTGGTACTGCGCGGTCATCACGACGTAGCGCGCGCCCGACCGGGCAAATAGATCCGCCCACTGCGGCGGATCGAAAAGCTCGGCTGTGAAGCCGGGCAAGAAATCCTGATACTGAAAACCCTCACCGTAGGTTTTGCGATGGAACGCGTGCTCGGGGCGATCTGGATTCTTCGACTGCCACCAGTACCATTCCGCGTATTGATCGGGAGGCGCCCACGCGGGGACGGAGTAGATCCCCCAGACGACGAAGATGCCGAACTTGGCGTCATCGAACCACGTCGGGGTGGGCCGTTTGTCCAGCGATTCCCAGTTGGCCTTGTAGGGAATCTCTTGCGCCGCGGCCAGGGACGCCACGGCGGGAAGCAGCAGTGAAATTCCGGTATGTCGTTTCATTTCGATAGCCTTTCTAAGAACGTTCTTCCGTGCGGCGAACCTAACTCTGGGTTGCGCTGGCGAACGCTTGCCGGAACAACTCGACGCTCTTTCGCACACCGCGATCTGCGGTTTACGGTCATCTTCGTTTCTCCTGCCGTTCGATGGGCGCTCCAAATTACAGAGAAACAGGCCCTTTCGATAGCCCCGCAACCGGGGGGTGGACAGGTGAGGCGAGGGTATTGCTTGACACTCTCCGGCCCTTTGGGTCTACTTTCTAGAGCGTCTATCGAGAGTTTTTTCCTATTGGCGAAGCCAATCTCCTCCCCCAAGGATTGGGAGAGGTTTGGGAGAGGGTTGAAGCAAAGGCCCATCCCAGTGCGAGGTGTTTTTCATTCGGAAAGAACTCGTGAAGGATTTCGAAAGCACTTCTTGGGAGAACATGAAATGGCCCTCACACCTTCGACGATGTTACCGCTGGGCACAAAAGCCCCGGATTTCAATCTGCCCGATACCGAGGGCAAGAGCCTCTCTTTGAAAGATTGTGAGGATGCGCCCGCGCTTCTCGTTATCTTCATGTGCAATCATTGCCCGTACGTCGTGCAGATTCGGGAGGGGCTGGCGCAGTTGGCGCGCGATTACATTCCAAAGGGTGCGGCGATCGTGGGCGTCAACGCCAATGATACGACCACCCATCCCGACGACAGCCCCGAGAAGATGGCCGAGGAAGTGAAGAGCGCCGGATATACGTTTCCGTATCTTTTCGACGAGAGTCAGGAAGTCGCCAAGGCTTACCGAGCCGCGTGCACGCCTGATTTCTTTTTGTTCGACAAAGAGCGCGCGCTCGTCTACCGCGGGCAGATGGATGACAGCCGACCGGGTACCGGCATTCCCGTTACCGGTGCGGACCTACGTGCGGCTTTGGACGCCGTGCTGGCGGGTGAGCCGGTCTCGGGCGAACAGAAGACCAGTATTGGTTGCAGCATCAAATGGAAAGCGGGAAACGCACCGGATTATTCCTAAGCCAGACTGTTCCCGAATCGCCGCTTTACCCCTCACCACCGAAGATGCTGTGAAGCCCACGCTTGCAGTCCTCCACGATAATGTAGAGAGCGGGCACGAGTAGCAGGACGATCACCGTCGCGAAGAGCACGCCGTAGCCCAACGAGATAGCCATCGGAATCAGGAATCGTGCTTGAACCGAGGTCTCGAAGATCATGGGCGCCAAACCGAAGAAGGTTGTGAGCGAGGTCAGCAGGATCGGCCGAAAGCGGCGCACGCCTGCGGCGGTGATGGCTTCGTACGGTGAACGGCCTTCGTCTCGGGCGTTATTGGCGGCGACGATCAACACCAACGAATCGTTCACCACCACACCGGTGAGCGCCACAATTCCCATCATACTGATGACGCTCAGGTCGTAGCCCATGATCACATGCCCAGCGATCGCACCGATCATCCCAAATGGGATTGCGGTCATGACCACGAGGGGTTGAATGTAGCTTTTGAAGGGGATCGCCAAGAGCGCGAAAATACCGATCTGTGCCAGCAGAAATCCCGTACTCAGGCTGGAGAGGGTCTCGCGTTGTTCGCGTTGTTCGCCCTCGAGTGAGTATTGAAGTCCGGCATGGCGCTCCAGGAGTCCCGGCAGAACCTTCTCTTGCAGCGATGCCAGAATGTTGCCCGCATTGGCTACGCCGAGTTCCACATCAGCGGTTACGTTGACCACACGCCGTCCATCCCGGCGGTTGATGACCGTGTAGGCCCGGCCGCGGTCGATATTCACGGCTTCGGTCAGCGGGATCTCCCCACCGTTGTTCGTAAGAATGACCAGTTCCTCGATGTCGTATTCCGATTCTCGCTCCTCTTCCGGAAGACGAACCATTACCCAGATCTCATCCCGGCCGCGTTGTTGCCGGAAGGCGCGCGCGCCATAAAACGCGTTACGCACCTGGCGTCCCATATCCGTCGCGGTAACGCCCAGACTCCGCGCTTCCGGCCGAATGGTCATATCGAGCTGCGGTTTGCCTTGCTCGAATCCGTCGTTGATGTCTTTCACACCGGCAAACGTAAGCAGGCTCTCGGCCAGTTCGGCCGACGCTTCTTCCAGGACTTCGATGTCGGGATGGCTCAACTCGACATCGATGGCATCGCCCGCGCGTGGCCCTGTGGTGTAGTGAAAAAGCAGCGATTCCAGACCGGGGATATCCCCGGCGGCGATCCGCCATTCCCGTGCGATCTGTGAAGCCGTAACCGTACGTTCCTCGAATGCGACCAGATAGACCTGAACGTTTGTGGTGTGACTTCCTGAGTTCGAACCACCCGGGCCACCCGGACCGCTAGCCCCGAGTGAACGGCCGATCTGTGCGAAGATCCCCCGCGTGATCGCTTTTCCGCCGTGTTGTTCGAGGACCTCTAGCGCGGTCTGATAGAGCCGTTCCTGCACCTTCTCTGTTTCGTTCACAGGAGAACCGAACGGCAGCACGGCGCTAACCGAAACCAGGTCTGTGTCCACGCGCGGCAGGAACGTGAAATTCACACGTCCACCCGCTACATAGCCCGCAGCCATCAGCAGCAGCGAGAGCCCGATCGCCACCGTGAGGTAACGGCTGCGGATGGCCAACCCCAGAACCGGGCCGTAGAATGTGCGAATCGCCCAGGCGATGCCTTGGCTTATTCTTTGTTGGTGGCGGTAGAGGAAGGCGCGGAAGCCGCGTTTCCGAGGGGGCTTTTGATGAGCGAGGTGCGCGGGCAAGACGAAGAGTGACTCGACGAGCGAGATTATAAGCACCGAGACCACAATCGCGGGAATCACGCGGAAGAACTTCCCGGATATCCCCGGAACGAAGAAGAGGGGCATGAATGCGGTGACGTTAGTCAGGATTGAAAACGTCACCGGGACCGAGACGTTTCGGGTACCTTCGATCGCCGCTTGGAGGAAGTTGAGCCCCTTTTGTCTGTATTCGTAGATATTTTCACCAACCACAATGGCGTCATCGACCACGATCCCCAAGGAGACGATGAACGCGAAGAGTGAAATCATGTTGATCGAGACGCCCGTGACTGGAACCAGAAGGAACGATCCCAAGAAGGAGATCGGAATCCCCATCGTAACCCAGAACGCCAATCGAACTTCCAAGAAGAGCCCCAGCGTGAGCAGAACCAGTGACAAGCCCAGGTAGGCATTCCGTATGAGGAGGTCGATTCGATCCGAATACATGACCGACCGGTCTCCCCAGGTGGCCACATCGACGCCGGGAGGAAGCGTCTTGCGAAACTCCGCGACGTAATTCTTGACGATTTCGGCGATCTCGATGGGGGCCTGCGCGCCTTGCCGGAAAACCTCAATTCGAACCGCCGGTTTATCGTCGTAGTGCGCGTAGACGTCGATGTCGCGAAAACCG
The DNA here is from genome assembly GCA_964436365.1 of uncultured bacterium. Taxonomy (GTDB): domain Bacteria; phylum Hinthialibacterota; class Hinthialibacteria; order Hinthialibacterales; genus CAYTDF01. Next base: position 3,923 of record CAYTDF010000098.1, read on the forward strand.
TCGGTGATCTCGGCGATGTCACCCAGACGGATATCGGTCCCGTCGCTGTTACTCAACACGGAGATGTCGGCGAACTGTTGCCCGTAATCGCTCCGTTAGGCGGTACGCAGCAGAATCTCGCAGCTCTCGGTTTTCACGCCGCCACCCGGCAGTTCAACTGCCGAGCGCGAGACTTCGCGAGCGACCTCTTCCAGCGTAAGGCCGTAGGCGCGCAGCTGGGCTTGGGGGACCTCGATGCCGATCTCCGGCGGACGGACACCGGCCAGTTCGACCAGCGTGATCTTGGGATTCCTTAGCAGATCTTCGCGGACATGCTCCGCGAGCCCGCGCAATGTGTGTTCGTCCAGATCGCCGTAAATGATCAGGGAGATGACGTCGCGTTGGTTGGTGATCAGGCTGACGATGGGTCGTTCGGCGTCCCGTGGAAACGAAGTAATCCGATCGACGGCGTTCTTGATATCCTGCAGCGCCTTATTGCTGTTGGTGTTGATGATCAGTTCCACGATAACGGTCCCGGAACCTTCGCCCGCCACCGACGTCACTCGCTTGACGTTGTCTACACCGCGGACGCCCTCTTCGATGGCAAAGAGGATACCCTGCTCGACCTCCGCGGGGCTGGCTCCGGGGTAGGGCACGGTGATGGTGACGATCTCCAGTTCGAATTCCGGGAAAACCTCCTGTTTGGCCTTCGTGGCGATAAGAACGCCGCCGACCATGAGGCAGACCATGAGTAGGTTGGAGGCCACGGGATTCCCGGCCATCCACGCAATCGGTCCACGCAACATCCCGTTGGCGGTCATGGTTTCAGTTCCATTTCTCGTATTCGCTCGTTTTCATGCGCAATCAATGCGCCGGTTGACTCGCGCCCTGTGTTACCGCACTCTGCGTCGAAGCGTCGTCGATGGAGGCATCGGCGACGCGAACGTCGCCGTTCTTTCCCACCAGCAGAGCCATCCCGGGGATCGGTGTGGCGATGCGCGTCGTGACGATCCGTTCGCCTGTCTGAATACCGATTTTCACCAGCACATCCTTCTCTCGAGGCCACGTGATTTCGATCTCTCTGATCTCCAGCCGATCCTCAGCATTCGCGATCCAGACACGGTTTCCTTCGTGGAGTGCGGTCCGAGGGATCGCCACGACATCCGGCAGTTCCAAACCTTCAATCTCAGCCCGTATATAGGCCCCGACAAGAAGCGGGACCCCATGGTTGGGGCTGTCGGACTTCAATCCCAGTGGATCGTCCACGGCGATCAGAATCCGCGCCATGCGTCCAAGGGGATCCACGTCGCCATGCAACCGGACGACCCGTCCCATTCGTGCGATCTCGTATCCCTCGATGCCCGCGTGGACCACGCGCGCCCTCGAACCCTCCGCCGCTTTTGTCCCGTTCACACCCGGTATCTCGATCCACGGCAAGCGGTGGACGGGAATCGACACCTGGGCCCAAAATTGATCGGTGCCGATCAGCGTGGCCAACTGCGTTTGCGGGGTGACCAGCTGGCCGGTGTCGACGAGTTCTCTCTGCACCAGCGCATTGAAGGGCGCGCGGATAATCGTACGTTCCAGATCGAGCTCTGCCGCGTCGAGCCCGCTTTCGGCGGCGGCCAACGCCGCCTGCGCGTTCCTCAGGTGAGGTTTGCGAAGTGCGAGCTCACGGCCTGCGTCGGTCGTGTTCACATCGGACTCGAGCAGCTTCCACTCGCGTTTCGCGATCACCTGCCGACCGTCTTCTTCCGTGAGTTGGAACTCTGCACGCGTCACTTCCGCTTTCCGTTGTTCGATGGCGAACTCATAGTCTCTGGAATCGATCTTGACGATCGTCTCTCCGGCTTTGAGACGCCCTCCCGGCACGAGCTCCGGGTTCTGGTCTGTGATTCGGCCGCTCACTTCGGGCTGGAGCACGATCGACTGCGCCGCACGTATGTTGCCCCATCCAATGACTTCGATTCGTTGGGGGCCCTTGGCGGCCGTGAGTGTCTCCACAAGCGGCGCTTTGAGTTCGACGGATTGCCGTTCCGCGATCGGCCGCGTATCGATGAGCCATTTGGCCGCATAAGCCCCAAGCCCAATCACCACGACGGGCAGGATCATTTTCACGACGACCTTAAAGAAGCGAAAGATCATGACTAGTTCTCCATCACATCGGCTGGGTCGGTCTGAGCCGACTGAAGATCTTGAGTGCGGCGGAGTGTCGCTGTCCACGATCCGCCCAACGCCTTGTGTAGATCGATTCGGGTATCGATTCGCCTGCGACGCTCCGTCAAGAGACTGCGTTCGGATCTCTGCAACGCCTGAAGCGCGGTCAGTACCGGCAGGTAGTTGCCGCCGCTGCTGGCGAAACGGGCTCTCGACTCCTCAAACGCCGACCGGGCAAACTCGATCTGCTCCACGACGAGTTCCACGTGACGCTGTTGCTGGCGTTCGCGTACCAGCGCATCTTCGACTTCCCGCAACGCGATGAGGACTCTTTTCTCATAGTCCAGAAGCCGTTCTTGAATCACCGCTTTCGTACGTTCGACTTCCGCGGCCCGCAGACCACCGTCCAAGAGCGGTGTAGTGACATTCGAGGCCAGGTTCCAAAGCCAGTTGCCGAAGAAATCGCCCGCCTCCGCGCTCTGGAAACCGGTGCCGCCACGCAACCGAAGTGCGGGGAACTGATCCGCGACCGCCACGGCGATCCGGTAGTCGGCCGCCGATACACGCGTAGCCGCCGCTCGCAGATCGGGTCGTTGTTGCAGCAGCTGCATTGGCAGTCCAACCTCTGGCAATGGGGACAACTGCGGTAGCCGCTCTGTGGTTCCGCCGACATCCGTCTTGGGGGATTGACCGAGCAAAATGGCCAGCTGGTGTCTGAGAACCTCGATACTCGATTCGACAAGCGGAACCTGGGTCCGCAGGGAAGCCAGCTGTTCGCGCTGCTGAAAAACATCCACTGCGGTTGATTGCCCCTGGCTGAATCGAAGCTCGACAAGTTCGAGAAACGTCTCACTGATTCGGATCTGCTCGTTGAGCAGCTGCAGCTGCGCGCGTTGTTCTGCAAGCGAATACCAGTTGCGCACAACCTGTGCCGCGAGACCGATCGCGGTGGCCTCCACCTCTTCCCGGCTGGCGCGAACGTCCAGTTCGGCGGCTTTGCGTTGCGATTCGATACGCTTCCACAGATCGACTTCGTACGAGGCGCTCAGACCGAACGAGAACAAATTCGATGTCTGTGCACGGCCCATCTCTGTCCGACTCCGCGACAATCCCTGCTCGGTCGAGACCCACGGTGCCGTCTCCGCGCCCGCTTTGACCGCCAACGCTCGGACTTGATCCAGCCGCACCCACGCCGTCCGGATGTCCAAGTTTTCCTCCAACGCTTGGTCTACGTGCAGGCTGAGCTCGTCATCGCCGAAGCTCTCCCACCACTGGCCGAGGGGCGGCGTCTCTGTCGAGTCGACGGAAAAGCGATCCGGAACCGAGGCCGGTGGCTGAACGTCTTTCCGCACGGCGTGCACTGCGCATCCTAGCGCAAGGCCGAGGAATCCGGCGCAAAGCAGGCCGAAGCCTAGCCGTTCGATCTTCATTGTCGTTCTTCCCGTATTCATTTCAGTCATCGGTTTTCGCGTTCTGACGCTTTTTCGGCGGCTCGGGATTCTTAACGGCGGGAATGCCTTCGTCCACTTTGTGCAGCAGTCGCATCAGCTCTTCCCGCTCGGGCTCGCTCAGATGCTCCATCAAAGCCGCCACCCGCCGGAAGTGATCCGGGAATATTCCCTGCAGATGTTCGATGCCATCCGGGGTCAGATGTACGACCGTCTTTCTCCGGTCGTCGGAATGCGGTTCGCGTCTCACCAGTCCTGTCTGTTCCAGCCCGTCCAGAAGGCCTGTAATCGTCGCTCGGGTGACACCCGCCTTCTCCGCCAACTCCGCCGGGGTCAGCCCGCTCTCGAGGTTCCGGCGTAGGAGCATCAGCAGTGCGAACCGCCCTTGCGAGACCTGATGACGCGCGAAATGCGTCTCCAGCGCATCGTGCAGGGCTCCGGAGACCCTCAACAAGGTGAGGCAACTCTGCACCGCGCTCGGATCCACCTCCGGAACCAGCCGCGCCAACGACTTAATGGCTTCTATCTTGGGCAAGTCACGCGGTACAAACATCTCATGTCGCTCCAAACATCTGTTTCTGATCTCCCCGGCACAAAGTTAGGTGCCATATAGTATGGCGGCTGATTACATGGTATGGCACCTAACTACTTTGTCAAGTGCCCCTCGGAAAAAGAATTGTGGACTCTACAGAAGGTCTGGCTGACTCTAAAGAAGAATAGACAGGACTTGTGCGGCCACGGTGACCGCGATCAAAGCCACGGGATAGACGGTGGCGTAGGCCAGGGTGGGCTCCTCGGCATCCATATTGGCGCAGACCGCGCCGAGCCCGGGGGTGCTGGTCATGCTTCCGCAGACCGTGCCTAGGGCGCTTCCGGTGTCGAGTTTGTAGACGTAACGGGTAAAGAAGAACGCCAGGACCATGGGCACCAAGGTCACCACGGCTCCGGTCAGAACCAGCGTTCCGCCCTGCTCTTGAAGAACCCCTAGGAACTGTTCCCCGGCGTTGGTGCCCGCGCCCGCCAGGAAGAAGACCACGCCCAGCTCTCGCAGGAGATAGCGAACCGCGTACGGTGTCCGCAGCCGTAGGCCCCACAGCCCCCGGAAGTATCCCAGCAGAAGTCCCACCAGCAGCGGTCCCCCCGCCAATCCCAAACGGGCCGTAATGCCGCCAGGAAGCGGGATGGGTGTCATCCCCACGATCACGCCTAGCACAACCCCCAGGGAGAACGGGAGGATCGTGGTTTCGTGAATGCGAATCTCGTGCTGGCCGACGCTTTTCTCGAAGACTTCGCAATCTTCCGGCCGCCCCACACAACGCAGAAGATCGCCGATCTCCAGGCGAAATTTCCCCGTCGGGACCATGTCGAAATCTTCACGCCAGACGCGGGTAATGACCACCCCAAACCGTTCGTTGATCTGCAACTCGCCGATTGTCTTCCCCGCGACATCGCCCTCGGTGACGAAGACGTCGCGGGCGATCACGTTCTCCGTCTCTTTGAAGATGCCTTCGAGGTCGACCTCGGGACCCAGGAGAAAGACCAGTTTGGCCAGTTCCTTGGCCGCACCCACAGCCAGCACGACATCGCCGACATGGAGCGTCGAGTCACGCAGTGCGGGGGTGACCGCGCCCTGATGCCAGACGCGGGAGATGTTGGCCGAGGTCATACTGTGGAAGTCGAGTTCCGCCAGCGTCTTTCCATCGCATTGCGGGTTTTCGACTCTGTATTGCTTGCTGCGGAGTCTCCTCTTGGGTTTGGCGGGGGAGGCCGCGCTGGATTCCGATTCTCCAGCCTGTCCGTTCTTGAGCAGGCGGGGAATGATCTGCACGAACAGAACGACCCCCACGACCCCGAAGGGATAGGCGATTCCATAGCCGACCGAAACGGATGTGTCATTCAGTGTGTCGACGGCCGCTGCCAGGCCCGGGGTGCTGGTCAACGCCCCCGCAAAGACGCCCATCGCCAACGGTGGCGGCAGATCGAGCCAGCGGGCGGCAGCCCAAGCCAAGGTCGCCGCCGTGAGAATGACGATCAAGCCGATCTGGGCGAACATCACGCCGCGATCCCGAAATGTCTTGAAGAAACGCGGACCCGCCTGCAAACCCACGGAATAGACGAACAGAATCACACCCAGGTCTGCCAAGACCTTCGGCACCGTCTGGCCGAAGTGCCCAAAAGCCAGCGCCACAAACAGGACGGCCGACGAGCCCAGAGAAAAGCCCAAAACCTTGATCGCGCCGATCAGATAGCCGATGGCGATAATCAGGAACAGAACGCAGACGGGATTGTGCAGAAGATCTTGCAGCATGGTTGGAATTGTGGCTCAAGATATTGAAGAAGAATAGCAGCTATCCTCTGAGGCCCTAGACTCACTCGGCGTCCTCCCTCGCTACGATCCCCGCCCGACGCGATCCCTGTTTGTGCGCCAGCCGCGATTTGGATAGCCTCCGGTGTCGTCTCACAAGCGCCCGGCCCTGATTGCCCGGCGACTGTGCGGCGAGACGATGAACTCGGAGGAGGCGTAACCATGAAGATTCGGGGTTTGGGATGGATCGTTCCGGTCTTGACCATGGCGGTTTGGGCCACGACGGCGTTGTCGGCGGAGGTGCCGACCGGGAAGGAGCATGTGAACTCTCTCGGCATGCGGTTGGTGCGTATCGAGGCGGGATCGTTCCAGATGGGAATCGGGAGTACGCCGCTACCGGATGCCGTAACCGAGAAGCGGTTTCTCAAAGCGGGCGACTTCGACGAGCGTCCCGCACACACCGTGACCATCGGTACGCCGTTTTATCTGGGGATGACCGAAGTCACCAACGAGCAATACGAGCGGTTCGATCCGGCCCACAAGTCCCTGCGCGGGAAACTGGGCTTCTCCACGAGGGCGAGCGAGGCGGCCGTCTTTATCAGTTGGCAAGACGCTCGCGATTACTGCCGGTGGCTCTCCAAGAAGGAGGGCCTCCCGTACCGCCTGCCCACCGAGGCCGAATGGGAATACGCCTGCCGTGCGGGAACCACGGGCTACTACCATACCGGCGAAACGCTTCCCGAAGCGTTCCAGAAGAACGTCCGCACCAGCTGGTTTCCCGATGACGTCCGGTCCAAGGATGGCGAAGTCGTCCCGTTGACTGTCGGGCAGACCCCCCCCAACCCTTGGGGCTTGTTGGACATGCACGGGAATGTCGAGGAGTGGTGCCACGATTGGTATGGACCGTACCCCGAAGGCCCGCAGAGCGATCCCGTGGGCCGGACCGATGGCGATTTCCGGGTGACGCGTGGCGGAAGCCACTCGACGCTTCTCTATTATCTACGCTCCTCAAATCGCTCGGGGACAGTACCCGAAGAACGCAGTTGGCTGATCGGATTACGAGTTGTCTTGGGTGAGTTGCCCGATTCGAAACCTCTTCCCGTTCCGCCGCCGGAGCGCTACGGGATCGACGTCGTTCAAACCGTCCCCGCCGATGTGAAGAAGGGACCCGATCTCACCAAGCCTTATTTCGAGGGACCCAAACCCTACGTGAAGATCCCCGCGGATTCTGAGGGGCCGATGTTCTCCCACCACAACCACGACCCCGCGCTGGTGGAGTGCCCCAATGGAGATTTGCTGGCGATCTGGTACTCCTGTGTGGAAGAGCCGGGCCGCGAGTTGGCGCTGCTGGCCAGCCGTTTGCGCTATGGCGCGGATGCGTGGGAAGACGCGGCACCGTTTTGGGATGCGCCCGACCGGAACGATCACGCACCGAATATGTGGTTCGACGGGGATCGTACGATCTATCAGTTTGTCGGGCTGAGTGTGGCCGCCACATGGGGGAACTTGGCTACGGTTATGCGCACTTCCACCGACAACGGTGCGACTTGGTCTCCGGCCCGTTTGATCGTGACCGAGCATGGAACCCGGCACATGCCTATCGAATCCTCTTTCCAGTTGAGCGACGGGACGCTCGCGGTGCCGTGTGACGCGGTGACCGGTGGGAGCGGAGGTTCCGCGCTCTGGCTGAGCGACGATCTGGGACGAACCTGGCGCGACTCGGGGGGCACTAT
>CAYTDF010000099.1:0-11515 GCA_964436365.1 uncultured bacterium
AAGCCCAAATGGGAAATCCAGGATTAACTCCGATAAGCCTCTTTGGGGACCGCAGCGTTACGCTGAGAACAACACATACAACCGTTCGAACGGACTCAGAAGCACCGGTGATATTTATTGGTATGGTGGAGATTGTACGGTGGCAAAGAACCTGGTGCTTGACCGCAAGATCTATCAAGGAAGATGTCCGCCGAATTTCAGAAACTGAGCGGTCGTGAATTCAGTCTAGCAGTTGCCGGCCGCTTCGACGCTGTGGCCCTGCCATTCCTTCTCTGCCGCTCGCGTCAATTCCTCGGTCGACCGTTCGAGGTTCCCCTGCTCGATCATCTTGTTGGTCATACAGTGGTTGGTCGTACCGTGCGGTCATCGCGGCCACAGACTAGAGGGATACGGCCCTACAAAGAAGTGATTCACTTTGATTGCCTCTTCTGGAGGAAAACAGAAGTCTATATGGAGAATCCCAGCGTACACTGTCTTTCCATGATACTGTCTGCGTAACTTCCATTCTAACCAAAAAGGTCAGTTTCTTATGCGCCACGCTTTCACGTTGATCGAGCTACTTATCGTTGTTGCCATTATCGGCATTCTGGCGGCTATCGCCGTACCCAATTTCCTGAACGCTCAGATTCGCGCCAAGGTTTCCCGTGTCCAGGCCGATCAAAACGCCTATGCGACGGCGATGGAATCCTATTTCGTCGACCACGGGCGCTCCGCGATTGACAACAATCGGCTCTACATGCTCACAACCCCCGTCTCGTATATCGCGGGTCTGAATCCCGATCCGTTCGCTCCCGCTGTTGCTGGACGATTCGGTGCCATTCATTTCTCGGATCCGAGTTACGTTATCTGGTCCAGAACACCGCAGTCGGATGGGTACGCAAATCTGGTGGGCGATTTCAATATCTGGACAGGGTATCCGAACCAATGGCACGGCGGCGCCAACGATCCATGGGCTCACGGAAAGGTCATCTACCAAATTCGCAGTATCGGTCCCAATCATTATAACGAATATGGAATGCGTTATCATTCCACCAATGGGCTCAACAGCAACGGTGATCTCAACCGTTTCGGCCCCGGCAATCTCGACCGGCCTTACGGTGGTTGCTGCCAGATGTAGCTGTTACGGACGAATGGGGCTACTGCAGTCGGTCAAAGTGTGTGACTGGGGTTGTCGGCTCCATCGCCGTCACCGAGCGTGTCATAATGCAGCTGTCATGCGCGAGTCGAATCCCTCTGGAACCTTCTTGCCGATATGAAAAATGTTGTTCGGCCAACATCCCCTCGACGCTGACCGAAAGTGCTATATTACCTTGAATGCTACAATAATTGTGTTGCCGATTCGTTTTGGGACAGCGGGGTACCGCCGCCCCTCGCTCGCGGCCAGCCGGTGAAACTCTAGCCACAACGCCGCGACTCGCGTACATTCTCGGTGCAGCCGCGCCGTGGGCGATCGAGCCAGACGACCGGTGCTCCAAACTGATTGATGAGGCGGAATTCGATGATACGAAACACTGTAAGCGCAATCGCGATGATGTTGACTCTTGGCGCAGCAATGCTAGCGGAAGCGGCGGAACCGTTTCGCTTTACCAAGCACACCATCAACGCGGAATCGAAATTCGAAGCCTGTGGCGCGGGGGATATCAACGCCGACGGTCGTATGGATGTGATGTGCGGCGACACCTGGTACGAGGCCACCGGCAAAGCCGACGCTCCTTGGAAACGGCATCACGTCTGCGACATCGTGTACGATGGCAACTACTATCACGATTTTGCCAACGAACTCTGGGACGTTAACGGTGACGGCCGTATGGATGTCGTCTCCTGCACCTGGCACACCAAGGAAGTCCTCTGGCGCGAGCAACCGGCGTCGCTCGATAAAGAATGGAAAACCCACAGCGTCGAAGAGGTCGGCAACTGTGAGACCGGGTTTTTCGCCGATCTAAACTGCGACGAACTCCCCGACTTCTTCCCGCAGGCTCAGCAGCAGACGGTCTGGTATGAACTCCTCAAGAGACCGCAGGACGGAAAATTCTGGTGTCGTCATGACGTCGGCCCTTCCGCCGGTCACGGCGGTGGAGTCGGTGACGTCGACGGTGACGGTGACCTCGACATCGTTGTTAGGGAAGGCTGGTACGAGCATGGCGATGGTTCTTCCGGTGCCTCATGGACTTGGCACAAAGAGTTCCAGCTCGGCACGGCCTCGGTTCCCATACTCGTGAACGACTTCAACCGCGATGGGCTCCCCGACATCTTCTGGGGATTTGGCCATGACTACGGCCTCTATTGGATCGCGCAGGGCCGCGACGCCGATGGCAAACGCACATGGTCCGACGTGCATGTCGTTGACAAATCCTGGTCGCAACCGCACACCATGGAGTTGGCTGACTTCAATGGCGATGGTGTACTCGAAGTCGCCACAGGCAAACGCTATTTCGCCCACAATGGCCACGATCCGGGCGGAGACGAACCGCTAATCATCTGCATTTATGCCTGGAACGAGACGACCGAATCGTTCGACAAGCATATCTTGGACCAAGGCACCAAAACCGGGTTCGGCCTTCACGCGGACGTCGCCGATCTCGACGCCGATGGCGATCTCGATATTATCGTGCCTGGGAAGAGCGGCTTGTACTGGTTCGAAAACCGGCTCAAGTAAACCAGACTCTACCGGACGCCCGCATGGCGAACCCCGAGCATCTCGAAATTCTGGAAAGAGGAATTTTCGTCTGGAATCGGTGGCGCAGGAAGGACCGTAGCGCCGTACCCGATTTAAGCGGAGAAATTCTGTCTCTATTTATTAAGCCTACTGGTGTACAGGGTGATTGTTGGAATCTTTCTGGAGCCAATCTCGCTGGAGCTGACCTTGAACGGATCAACCTCGACCATGCCGATTTCTCAGGCGCGAATCTAACCCGGACCCGACTCGCCGGGGCCAGGCTTACGGGTGCCGATTTCACCGGTGCAAAGCTGACCGGTGTCGATTGGACCGGCGCGGAGTTGGAGGGCGCGCTGTTCGACGAGGGAGCCGCCCCAACCGCAGCCGATTCGTAGAGTCAGTTACGTACCTCACGAACAACACCCGTGCCGACAGCCGATTCCTCTACCTAACGACGTCAGTGTTCTGTCCAATCTTGAACGACAACCGGCTCTGCGGCTTTACGATACGCGCCGTTACCGTTGATGGCAATGATTCCTGGAGGGGGCGCATACATCTTATTCGCGGTCTTGCCGGTTGGTTCTGCGGGTGGCTCTTCACGGACAAGGCGCACACCGGGTAGCGAATCGTCCGCTGACCACGTCGCACCTCGGTCGAAAGTCTCCAGGATGCCCTTGTCCGTTGCCACGACGATATGGTCGGGCTCTTCATCGTAGATGAGAATGTCGTGGATCGAGCTTATACGTATGCCCTGAAACCCAAGGGGCACAGGGGGCTGCGCCAAGCTATACAGCCCCTCTCCGTCCTTCTGAATGTTGACCCAGTACAGAAATCGGCCCCGGTTCACAAGGATATTGAGTGGATCGGAACGGGAACAACCGATATTTTCAATGTTTCTGCCTTCGAGTGCAATTACTTCTGTCTCGTCCTCGTTTATCCGCATGTACAGCCCCTCTAGGGTGCCCACAAACAGCAGTGTATCGCCTGAACCGTCGTTGGTGCGTGAGATGGTGATCTCGTCACAGTCGACCGTCAGATTCGGATCGCGCTCCCATGTTTTCGTGTAGTCGTGTGAAACGTACAGTCCTCCCTCGACTTCACCCTCGAAAGTAATCCCACCACCGTAGACGAGTCCCGGCCGGGTAGGATCGGCGCACAATGTCCGCGTATAGGGCAACCCGTCATCCCGCTGACGCCGCCAAGTCTGTCCCCCGTCCTCACTGATGACAGTCAATCCGTAGAATCCACCGGCAATGATTGTCTCACCTTGTTCGTCGGCGAAAGTGACGGACGAGGCGTCTTGGAACTCAATGGTCTTCCAGGATGCGCCCGCGTTATGGCTGACGTGCACGCCATTGTTCGCCGCCGCAACCAGGCGTCTTGGGGCGGCGGGATGGCGAGCGATGTCACGGATAGTGACATTCTCAATCCCAACGTTACTGGTGTGCCAGATGCGTCCGCCGTTTACGCTCTTCAGCACTCCATGCGTCCATGAACTCAGAAATAGAATATCCGGAGACGCCTGACTCGTCTTGACACCGTCTCCGCGATCGAAGGTCGATATGGGTTCCCAGGTTTGCCCATCGTCTACGCTCCTCCATAACATACCTAATTCGAAATTCAAGTCACTGTCATTTCGATGAATCCCCGGGGTCTGCAATACAGGGTCGCTTAACTGAATACCATGTCCGGCAAACAACCATCCACTCGTTGACTCGCGAGCAATTGAGCCAAACCACCCTCCGGTGTGCAGAGAACTCTCCAGCACACCGTCACGGTAGCGGTAGATACCGTTCGGCAAGACAATCCATAGAGTTTCGTTGTAAAACAAGAGGTCCGCTGGAGTGACGAGTTGATCGTAATAGGTGGGGCCGGGAGCGTTGCCCGTTAGAAAAGTTGAAAATGTGGTTCCGCCGTCGAAACTCTCGTAAATGGAACCCGATATCCCCTCTAGCGTTGCCTCATATCGTGCCGGTGCCCCGACAAAAACGTGATTGGGATCGTTCGGGTCCACTGCGACATCCGAGAACAGCCTTTCCCGCGACACCATGGGCGTTGTCCACGACGTGCCGCCCGATCTCGTCACATGAAAGTATTCTTGCGCGCCCGAATTCGCAAAGAGAATCTGCGGGTCGTCCGGATGCACGGCAAGAATGCTATACCAGCGGTCTGTTCCACTAACCTCGTTCCATGTCTGGCCTCCATCGTCGGATCGGTAACGTCCCAGATAGACACGGCCAGACGTTTGTGGATCGAAGGTAGTAGTGGATCCATGTACGGTCAGATCCCCCAATCGCGGATCCGGTTCTAAGTTCGGGTCGTGGACCAGGGTCCATCTCTTTCCCCCATCATAGGATTGGTAAGGTTTGTGCGAGCTCGCTGCCATTAAATGGTTTGCATCGAAGGGATCGACGGCGACTTCTGTGACGATACCGCCATAAATGCCAATATTCTGCCAATTATCCGCGTGCGCTTGGTGCAGGGCCAGGAGCGAAGCGAGAAGAAAGACAGTGAATGCAGGCCATTCTAACGTCCTGCGCGATTTCTGCAGCATGGCATATCTCCAATGTCTAGTATTTACTATTGAAAGATGGACAATAACACAGCGCCTGGATTCCCCAGATCGGCTCTCTTCCCTCCCCCGAAAGACATGATTGGAAAGACATCGAGGCCTTGAAAATCCATTCGAAACCTCCGGGCATTGTACATAGGCTCACACAAGCGAGCAATCGCCTTTGGAACCGGTCTTTCGACTCAGCGTGCGCCAACCCCACTACGGAGCGCGCAAACAATGTGTCGGTTGCGACATAGCACCTACGGTCCCGGGAGCTCTTATCCTACCGTCCAGGGATGACGACGGCGCAGAGCCCAAAATGGAGCTCGCGAAGCGGCTGCGGGGGCCGGGCGATAACCTTTCACCGTTCGGCCACCTCACGTGGAAGCCAATTAAATTTCTAGGTCGAGGTGTTTGTGGACGTTTTCGCGGACATGCTCCATATCGGGCGGTTCCACTTTGGGAAAGACGAGGGTTCGCGCCTGGCCACCGGTGACACGGATTTCGCCACTGGCGGGATCGATCTCGTGGTGGTAGCGGATCGATTGCAGCACACGTTGTCCGTTGAGGATCGCTTCACGGCTGTTGCGCCGCTGGTGCGAGGTCTCGTGCTCCGCTATCGCCAGTGGGGCTTGCGCGGGCGTCAGAGGCTGCGACGCGTTGAGAGAGATCGCGCCGTCCCCCGACCCATCCCGGAAACTGGTCGTCTCCCGTTCCATTGGTTCGAAGGTGTCCCCATCCGCGTTCGATTGCTGCTTCGCGCCGGGGTCCGTCTCGCTAGCCACGGGCTGACCGGCGTCCGGTTCGGGCTGTGCGGCCTCTTCACCTCCACGCGCTAGGCGGAGGGCCTGACGCGCGATCCGTTGAGCGTCGTCTACTTTGCCTTCTTTACCACTCTGCTTGGCCTGTTGCACCATGGCCCGGATACGCATCGCTTTCGCGCCGGTCAGACGTTCTTCGTTGATGATCCGCTCGGCTTCGGACACAGAACTACGCAGACGGCTGTCGGGCGAAGCCGTGGAAGGCGGCGATATGGGACCGGGATCGGGCATCAGGGGTGCGGCCATGGCACAGACTTCCGTTCGCGCCCGGCCGGAAAGGCGCAACGTACACTCCTCCAATAAACAGTATACCTCCAGGAATCGGAAATGTCACGAACCCCGAGACCGCCGGGCGGACCGCCTGCTTTCGTGCCGGGCCCCGCTCAGGGGCTATCATTCTGGGGGGTTGCCCCGTAAAGTTGGGTTTCGCACTTGAGACGTGCGTAATACCGCGCCACCGGTTCTCTTGGAAAGGGTGTCTACGATGCACCGAATCTTGTTGTTCACTGTCAGCGTTCAGGCCTTCTTTTCGATCGTTTCGCCTCCTTCGCACGCCTTCGATTTCTTCCAACCGGTCGACCCTCCGAGAGCGATCCAAATCATCGCCCACCGCGGACTGACCGTCTCCGCCCCGGAGAATACGATTCCCGCGCTGGCCGATGCCATCGAGGCCGGGTTCGAGTGGGCCGAGATCGACATCCGGCTGACACGCGACGGGCACCACGTTCTTCTCCACGATTCCACCCTGGATAAGACCACCGATGGCTCCGGGCCCGTCAACCAAAAGACGCTGGCCGAGATCCGCGAACTCGACGCGGGTTCGTGGTTCGCCGACCGCTATGTGGAGACAAAGGTGCCGACTTTTCCCGAGGTTCTCGTTTTTTGCAAAGGCAAGATCAATCTGAACGTCGACTGCAAGGATGCCGACGCTGCGCTGCTTGTACGTCAGATTCAGGAGACCGGGATGCAGCGGCAGGTGATACTCTACGGATCGCCGGACCTGCTCCGGGAGGCCAATCGTCTCTCCGAGTTCAGCATTCCCATTCAAACCGGCTACGATGCGAAGGTCACCGTCGCCGACTGGGTGAAGAAGCGTCGTCCGGCGGCGGTCGAAATCCGCGCCGACCGGATAACGCCTGAGATTGTGAAAGCATTCCACGACGCCGGGGTGTCGGTGCAGGCCCAGACTCTCGGCGAACGCGACACTCCGGAAGTCTGGCGGCGCTGCATGGCCATGGACGTCGATTGGTTGATCACCGATCGCGGTCACCGGCTTCTCGCCACCTATTTTCACGATACCGCCAAGGGAGAGCCGCCGGTCAAAGTGCCGGTGAAAGTTACAGCCCACCGGGGTGCGAAACAGTTCGCGCCGGAGAACACGCTGGCGGCGTACCGCGAGGCCGTGGAGTTGGGCGTCGACTATATCGAGATCGATGTTCGCCGGACGAGTGACAAGCGGTTGATCTCCATCCACGACTCCACGCTCGACCGGACCACGAATGGGACGGGACCGGTCAACGCGGTCGCGTTCGACGACCTCAGAAAGCTCTCGGCTGGCGCATGGTTCGGTGCCGAGTACAAAGACGAGAAAGCCCCCACGATTGAGGAGATTTGCCTCCTGCTAAACCGGATGCGCGACACGGCGAGCGGTAATCCGTCCTCGAAGGAGGTCGAGCTCTACGTCGACTGCAAGGATATCGATGCGGCCCAGCTGGTTGAGATTCTGCGTGCCCATGGGAAACTCGATGGAGCGGTCTTCTATGGTTCGCCCAACGTTCTCGAGACCGTTCGCCGTCACGCTCCCAACGCGAAGCTCATGCCGGGCCTCGGCGATCCGGATCGTCTGACTCGCCTCGCGGAGAGACTCAAACCGTTCGCATTCGACACCCGCTGGTCCATTCTTTCCGAATCGCTAATCGCGCGGGCACACGAGGCACGAATACAAGTCTTCTCCGACGCGATGGGCGAGCATGAGAATACGAAGAGTTACCTGCAAGCGATCCGCTGGGGGATCGATACGATTCAGACCGACCGCGTTCTACGGGTTTTCCGGGCAATCGAGTTGCTGGAGACGTCTAAATGAAAAAAAAGTTTTCGCCAAAAGAGTACACAATCCAGTGGCCCTACACGGGTGCCGTCTACGGCCCCGAAGAAGAGACCGTAATCGCACAAATGATCCGTGACGCCAGCCGCGACCGGCGACCGCTCGACCGCCGGTCGCCCGAGATTGTCGCGTTCGAGAACTGTTTTCGGGACACCCTCGGCGTCAGTCACGCGGTCGCGCTCAGTTCCGGCGGAACCGCTCTCGAGGTCGCCACACGACTGCTCAAGATCGGCCCCGGCGATGAGATCCTGGTGACCGCGCTGACCTTCAAAGCGACGGTTCTGCCCATCGTGGCGGCGGGTGCCCGGCCGGTCCCTGTCGATATCGACGCGCAAAGCCTGAATGTGGATTTGGAGAAGTTGGAAGCCAGCGTCACCGAGAAAACCAAGGCGATCTACGTCATCGATTACGCTGGGCTGCCACTCGATCCCGAGGCCGTCATGCGCATCGGACGCAAACACGGAATCCCGGTCGTCGAGGATGCCGCCCATGCCCCGGGCGCGGCCTACGGTGAAACCAAATGCGGGGCGTGGGCCGACCTAACATGCTTCAGTTTTCAGTCCCAGAAGAACATCAGCACCCTCGGTGAGGGCGGGATGCTGACCATGATCGACGAGGAGCGCGCGCAAGACGCACGTGCACTACGCAACTACGATCACGACCGCTGGGCGGGAGGCAACTACCGTCTTTCTGCGGCGCAGTGCGCGGTGGGCATCGAGCAGGTGAAACGACTGGACACGGTCAACCGGCAGCGGCGAGACCACGGGCGCAGGATGTCCGACGCTCTCGGCGCGATCCCCGGGTTCGTGACACCGTACGAGCCGGATGGCGTGACTCATGCCTACCACATGTTCCCCTGCCGGCTCGATGAAACCGTCTTCGGCCCGGTGCGCGACATCGTGCGCAAGAGACTTTCGGAAACGTACAACGTCGACACGTCCTTCCAGTATGAACCTTGGTACACGTTCCCCATCATCCAACAGGCGGTCGGTGAAATGGCGGGCTGCCCGGTCATGGAGCGAGTTGCCCGCGAACTCTTCGGCCTACCGATCTTTCCGGGCTACACCGAAGATGAAGTCGACTACATCATCTGGGCGGTACGCGAGACAATCGAATCTCTCTGAGCGAGAGGAAGGCTTCTATGAATACGGACACACGACAAGATGAACCGGAACGCGCGAAAAAACTTCCTCCGCTGCAAAAGGAACAAATCAGCTGGCGCTGGCGCATCCTGACCGCCACCTACTCCAGTTACGCGGGATACTATTTATGCCGTAAAGCCTTCTCGGTTTGCAAAAAGGATATCGGTGATGCGTTCGCCCTGGATTCGTTCGGCGTCTCGCACATCTGGACCGCCTTTCTGCTCGCCTACATGATCGGACAGTTCGTGAACGGCATGCTCGGGCGAAAGCTCGGCCCCCGTGTTTTACTGCTGACCGGCATGGGAATATCCCTCGGCTGCAACATCGTCTTCGGGTTTTCCAACTCCTTCGGAACCTTTATCGGCTTCATGATCCTCAACGGGTTAGCGCAAGCCAGCGGTTGGCCTGGCAATGTCGGCGGAATCGCCCATTGGCTCCGCAAGGAGGAACGCGGAAAAATAATGGGCGTATGGAACACCAATTACCTGGCCGGCAACTTGAGCGTCAAATTTCTGGCCGGGTTCATGCTTGGCTATGCGGGATGGCGCACGGCGTTCTGGGCCTGTTCGGCGGGCATGGCCTTGATCTGGCTTTTCTTTTACTTCATGCATCGCAATCGGCCCGAGGATGTCGGCCTGCAGCCCATCCTGACTCCCGAAGAGAGAGCGCAGGGGGTCGAGGCCGCGTCGGATGAGACCGGCGAAATCGCCATGACCATGGGCGGCTTTTTCCGCGTACTCACCAATCCCGTGATCGTCTGCATGGGTCTCACCTACTTCACCCTGAAGTTTCTTCGTTATTCCCTAGATTCCTGGCTCCCTTATTTTCTCACCGTAGAGAGTGGTCTCGCCAGCGACATGGCGGCCTATTACTCGTCGATCTTCGACTGGGCCGGATTCGCGGGTGTGATCCTCGCCGGATGGGCGCTGGATCGCATCTTCAAAGGAAACTGGCGCATGCTCTGCGCCGTGATGGCCTTCGGAATGACCGTGGCATACGTACTGGTACTGCTTTACGGAACCCGTGGCCCGTTTGTCTTGGCCTGTCTGTATGGGCTCGTCGGCTTCATGCTCTACGGGCCGGACAGTATCCTTAACGGCGCGGGCGCAATCACCAGCGCGGGGCCGCGCGACGCGCTCTCCGCCGTCGCGATCATCAACGGCATCGGCAGTCTCGGACCGGTCATTCAGGAACCGGTCATCGGTCTCTTGTACCGCCAGTACAACAGTTTCGCCCCCTTCAAGATCGTCTGCATCTGCATGAGCGCCGCCGCCACGCTGATGCTTATATTCATGATCGTGCAAGCCCGAAAATCGAAACCCGCCACCGGAATGCAATCCGGTGAGGAGGCATAACCCATGATCGGTATCGGCATCGTCGGACTGGGCAAGAGCGGTCTGGACATACACGTTCCCTGCATCGAGGCCACCCCCGGGCTCGAACTCGTAGCGGGCTGCGACCCGACTTCGGCGCGCCGTGAGTTGGCCGTTCAGCGCATCGGGAATATCAAAACGTATTCCAGTTTGGAAGCTCTATTAGGAGACCGGCGAGTTGATCTGGTCGTAATCACCACCCCCACCGCGAGCCACGAGGCCATCGCGCTCCAGGTCCTCCAGGCGGGCAAGCATCTACTGATTGACAAGCCCATGGCGCTCGACTTGCCGGGGACCGACCGTATCGTCCAAGCCGCCGAAGCGGCCGGTGTCGTGCTCAGCATGTTTCAGAACCGGCGTTGGGAACCGGGTTTCTTGTGCATTCAGAAGCTCCTAACCGAAGGCGCAATTGGCAAAGTCTTGGGGATCGAGTCCCGCCGCATGTGCATCAACTCGACGCTGGCCTATCCCGCCCAGGAGTTCCGGCCCACCTGGCGGCAGGAGAAAGCCTACGGCGGCGGCGTCATCTATGACTGCGTGCCCCACGATATCGACCAGTTGCTTCTCCTCGCACCGGGTCCCATCGCCAGTCTCTACGCGGAAACCAAGACCGCCGTCTGGTCGGAGGAGGTCGAAACCACCTATTTCGCCAGTCTGACCTATGCCGACGGTCTCAATGTGAAAGCCGAGAACTCCCGCATTTCGCCTCACTTCCTACCGCGTTGGTACGTCATCGGTGAAGAAGGTTCGATCCTGATGGAGACCGCCGCAGGCCCCGCCCATGTCACGCGCACAACGCTAAAGACCGCCGGTCTACGCGAACTCAACGAACGCGAAGTATCGCTTCCAGAACCCATCGTACCCG